>JBDOMQ010000246.1:0-2500 GCA_039831725.1 Pirellulales bacterium | reverse complement strand
AAAGAATTCGGAATTAGACGAGCAACTCGTGCCGCACCTTCCCGCCATCAACAATCTCGACGGGACGTGCTCCAGGAGCCATCAACTCCTTCTCCGCGACAATGCCGAGGCAATGGTAGACCGTTGTCGCTAGATCCTCGATTGTGACTGGGCTATCAAATGGTTCTGCTGCTATCGAATCAGAGGCACCGTGAATCAGTCCCTTCTTGACCCCACCACCAGCCAGAACCGTACTGAAAACTTTTGGCCAATGGTCACGTCCAGAATCCTTGTTAATTTTTGGCGTACGGCCAAACTCACTCGATACCATAACCAGTGTTGAATCGAGTAAACCACGCTGTTCCAGATCAGCAATCAAGGCAGCGAATGCCTGATCAAACGGAGGAAGCGTGCGGTCGATTCCTTGCTTCAATTTCTGATGCATATCCCAGCTGCCATATGACATCGTGACGAAGCGAACGCCAGCTTCAACGAGTCGTCGGGCAAGAATCATTCGCTGCCCTGCTTGATTCCGACCATATTGGTCTCGTAATTCTTTGGGCTCGACATTGATATCAAACGCTGCTTGCGCCTTTGATGAACTGACAAGGTCGTACGCTCGCTGATAGAAACTATCCATCGCCATGATGTTGTCCGAACCCTCAAGGCGACTGAAGTGCCTACCAACAACATTTCGGAGATGACGGCGAGATTCGAATTTCTTTGCATCAACGCCATCAGGCAGTGAAAGGTCCCTGACTGAGAAGTTTTTACTAGCTGGGTCTGAACCGAGGGTGAACGGGCCATACGCACTTCCAAGGTAACCAGCCTCAGCATCCGGCGCAGGTAAATTCGGCAGGCATACATATGGAGGCAGGTTCGCTCGTGGACCGAGTTCGTGTGACACCACACTACCGAAACTTGGATAAGTGACTGCAGGGCTGGGCCGATACCCGGTAAACATATTGTGGGTACCTCGCTCGTGAGCCGCCTCACCATGAGTCATTGAACGGATGACTGTAATTTTATCTGCGATTTTTGCTGTTTTTTTGAGATGTTGATTGAAGCGAACGCCAGGCAGCGCTGTCTCAACCGTTCCCATTTCTCCTCTGTACTCGAGAGGTGAGAGTGGCTTGGGGTCAAAAGTCTCCTGCTGCGACCACCCACCTGGAAGCCAGATGTGAATAACACTCTTGGCCGTGCCTTCGAAATGCTCAAACTGCTTTGCATCAGCTTGGGCAGCCCGCATGCTCAGAAACGAACCTAATGAAAGACCAAAACCAGCCAGCGAGCCAACTTGTAAGAATTCTCTTCGGCTCCCTGATTTAAATTGATTCGCAAAATTACAACGATTACTCAACGCATGCGAAAGGTCATGAGGTTTCACCGGCTATCTCCCGTAATTGGTAGTCCCAAAACCATAGTTTACGTATACTCGTCAATTGTTGCGTTTACCTGAAATAATGTTACCTATACACAGTCTATTACGCACCAACTGGGGCATCAAAATGACCAGATTTCCAGTGCAAAAAGCTGGTGATCTATCAAACACACCACTAACACCACCACAAAGAGGGGTAATCGAATGGCTGTTCAAGTAACCAATCGGCAAACCGACCGAATCATCGAAGTGGCTACGACAGGCAAACTAACTCGGGCAGACTACGATGAATTTGTTCCAGTCATCGAATCAGAGATGAAAAAAGGAAAAGTGAAAATCCTGTTTTCAATGCACGACTTTTCTGGCTGGGACATCGGTGCACTGTGGGAAGATATCAAATTTGATATGAAACACTTTGGAGAAATTGAGCGACTTGCCATGGTAGGTGAAAAAAAGTGGGAGCAGGGTATGGCCTGGTTCTGCAAGCCATTTACAACGGCAAAAATTGCTTACTTCGATCAAAGCGAAATCGACGCTGCCCGCTCCTGGTTACAAGCCGAGTGATTTGTCTTTTGGGCATGTACAAAAGAACCCTCACGACACTCTCTGGCACCTCTCAGTTTTATCAGGTGTCATCGGCAAGTGTTCGTTTCCCCCGAAGGAGATGATGATAGTGCTGGGCAAACCGATGAGCTTCATCGCGCACATATTCCAGAAGGCGTAATGAATATGCATCACGTGATAGGCGCAACGGTTCCGATTTCCCGGGCAGGAAAATTTCTTCTTCCCTTTTGGCAATCGACAGAATGCATGGGGGTACAACTCCTAAAGAATTAAGTGCATCCAAAGCAGCAGACAATTGTCCTTTACCACCGTCAATCAGAAATATATCTGGGAGTGATGCCCCTTCTCGAATCAGTCGGGAAAACCTTCTCAAGACTACCTCGTGAATACTTTTGAAGTCATCAATGCCGTCAACCGTTTTGATCCGGTATCGCTTGTAACCAGGCTTGAAGGGCAGGCCATCAATAAACTGGACCAGGCTGGCAACTGTTTCATTGCCAGCCAGATGAGCAATATCTACACCTTCTATAACCCGTGGTGTCCCTGAAAGACTCAGAACTTTTTCAAGACCTGCGA
>JBDOMQ010000270.1:0-2503 GCA_039831725.1 Pirellulales bacterium | reverse complement strand
TTGACTCCTCGGACTCGAAACTCCTGGAGGCACCGTTCGGTATGACCAGCTGTTTCGACGTGAGAGAGCCCTCGTGCAGTTACTTTGACCAAGAGCGAGTCAAAGTACGGAGTTACAACGGCTCCAGAGAAGGCTGTGCCTGCATCGAGTCGAATGCCCATGCCGCTCGCTGAACGATAGGCTGTAATTCGACCATAATCTGGCAGGAAACGGTTTTCGGGATCTTCCGTTGTGACCCGACATTGTATGGCAGCCCCCATCGTCCGTATAGAACTTTGGTCCCCCAAGCCGATTTCTGGATCTGTCAATTTCTTGCCGGCAGCAATCTGTAATTGCCTGCGAACAATATCAACACCTGTAATCTCTTCAGTTACAGTATGCTCAACCTGAATACGTGGGTTGACCTCAATGAAATAAAATTTATCTGCATCAGCATCGACAAGGAATTCAACCGTTCCAGCATTTTCATAGTTGGCGGTTCGGCCAATGGCGATTGCGGCGTCACATATCTGATCTCGTATCTTTGGAGAAATGTTTGGCGCCGGAGCAACTTCAACAACTTTTTGATGCCGACGCTGTACAGAACAGTCTCGCTCGTAAAGGTGTACAAGATTTCCGTGTGTGTCTCCGAGAAGTTGTACTTCGATGTGTCTTGCACGTTCTATAAACTTTTCAATAAAGACGCTTGTACTACCAAAGGCAGTTTTGCTTTCACGCTGCGCACTTTCCAGGGCAGCGGGCAGGTCCTCTTTGCTTCGTACAATTCGCATGCCACGACCACCGCCACCATGAGCTGCTTTGAGCATGACCGGGAATCCGAGACCTTCGGCCGTCTTGATTGCCTCTTCAAGGCTTTCGAGAGCACGTGAAGACCCCGCTAGAATCGGTACACCAGCGCGTTCGGCTAGTTCACGAGCCGCTGTTTTATCTCCGAGGTTTTCTAGGAGTTCAACTCGTGGTCCAACAAAGATGATTCCAGCTTCGCCACAAGCCCGTGCGAATTGGGCATTTTCTGAGAGGAATCCGTAGCCAGGATGAATTGCGTCAACGTGGTGTTCTTTTGCAAGCGATACAATCCCATCAATGTCCAGATAGCTCCGTAAGGGTTCCCCGGGGCGTCCGACTAGATACGCTTCGTCTGCTTTGAATCTGTGTAACGAGAACCTGTCTTCATGTGCATAAATTGCGACGGTACGCATGCCGAGTTCATGTGCTGAACGAAAAACACGAATGGCGATTTCACTACGATTCGCAACAAGAAGTTTGCGGATTGGTTGCATGGCAATGACTTCGTACTCTGTGGAACGGTTTGAAATCGTCGCCCGACAGCGACGGTTACGGCACAGAAAAAATTTTAGGTGACAAGGAGCCTATGTCAGGCGTGCTAGACAAACCATGCCGCCCAAAAATTCTGTACAGTTTCTAATGGTACCGTGCGTCAGCAGTCGGTCATACAGGGGAGACGTGGCGCCGAGGAATAACGGCCTCTTGGAATTGACGGTGGGTATCACTCACGCGTGTGACCGATCTTCAGCGTAGCTGGCTCTTAGATAGGTTGGTGCTAATTCAGCTGGCGGAGTTGTCATGCCATTTTCAAATGTTGCCAGGCCAATGCATGATAATGTTTGGGCATCTGGATGCCATGCTGCCGCTGATGGAACTTTCAATGTTCCAGGGTTGTCATGCAGTTCGTGGAGCACATCGTGTTGCATAGCAAGGCCCGGGCCGGTGACGAGAGAGCCAGGTGGCAAAGTTTTGCGCCAATCAGCAGGTTTCCTTACCGTGCCCTCACTGATCTCCCAAATGAGATTGTCTTTCAGTCGAGACGCTGTTGTGACGTAGACCTCTCCGCGGCCAGCATCAAAAATGACTTCCACGTGGTCACACGAACCGCATTCTGCTACTGCCTGAGTTGCGAGACAGCATGCCGTTGGAATGCCTACAAGAGAGCAATTATTCGTCCAGGCAAGTGCCTTTGCTGTCGTGACGCCTACTCGTAGTCCTGTAAAAGGCCCAGGGCCTGTCGCCACAATAACAAGGTCAACTTTATTGAGTGACCATCCTGCAGATTCTACAGTCGCAACAAGAGTTGGCATGAGGTGTCGTCCCTGGCCACCCTCTTTGGGGAGCTGACGTTCCTGCACAAGGAAATTTTCGAAACGACGTGACTCCGGTTTTTCAGCGTGTTGTGACGGCAGAGTCCCGGCTGCCACGCTGCCCGGACTGGTGCTGGTCTCGATAGCTAGAAACTTATGAATTGAGGGCATGTGGAGTGTCTGCTTGACCGCAAACGAACAGTGAACAAAACTTAATGTAGTATTATGAAGTATGGTGGTTCGTGATCACACTAGAAAAATCGTACTCGACGGTTGTTTCTGGTGCGTCAAAATTTTCTGTACTGTTTTTCGGCGTCTTAGCGTGTGCCCTGTTAGATCGCCACAACACTGATTACTTGAGGCCGATCCAGCGACAGGGAAGTATTTGTGAAGATTGCACTGATTAG
>JBDOMQ010000042.1:0-12135 GCA_039831725.1 Pirellulales bacterium | reverse complement strand
TCTGGAACAAGTTCTTCAACAAGAAGACCCTCTGGAACATCTGTGACTATGATCGTAAAGACTCTGTCTACCGACTCTCCGCTGGCATCAGTGGCACGTACCCTGATCGATTGAGTTTCGCTCGTCTCAAAATCGAATTGTCCCACTGTCACAAGGGTGCTGCCATTAATTGCAAATAGCGTATTACCATCGCTTCCCTCCCCATCAACCAGTGTCAGGGTATGAGTGTCACCAGCGTCCTCATCGAGCACCGTAAACTCCCCAACGGATGCGCCTGGTACTGCTATTTCAGATACCACTCCGTCTGATAAAAGTATGACCGATGGGGCATCATTCTGATCGGTAATTGAAACAACAAAATTTTTCTCAAAAGAATCGTCCCCGGAAACTGCCCGAACTCGAATCGTGTAGGTCTCGTCTGCTTCGTAATCAAATGCGCCAGATGTCTTCAGGGTGTTCCCACTTATCGAGAACCTGTTGTTATCATCAGAATCGGCTCCACTAACCAAGGAGTACCTAACGTTATCACCACCTAATGCTTCAAAAACGCCGACAATCGATCCGGCAGGCAAATTCTCGTCAACTTGAGAGTTACCAAGGAAAATATTGGTGATCGGATCAGGAGTGACTGGGGCGTCGAGAGTCAAAGCCAACGCAATAGACCCGTCTGCTCCGCTATATCCATCGACTGCAATCTGGTACGCCTGGCCGGCCACGGCTTCAAAGGAAACGCGACTTTGCAGCACAACTCCATAATCAATATCGTCGTTGCTCGTAATTCGGGTGAGATTATCTACACGTGATCCTTGATACACAGCGAGCACGGTGTCAAATCCACTTCCAACCGTATTAATATCAACACTTCCAGAAGCTGGCGATGTCCACGTCCACCAAACACTCTTGCCACCCCCAACCCCAGCATGCGTTGGCTCCCCAGACTCTTCTGTAGCATCAAGGTTTGTTCCTGAGACGGTGAGCTGATTGCCTTCGAGAATAATTGCATCCTCAAAAGCATCATTCGGTGATCGGCTTGGTGAATGGAACCCGCTGTCAGAATCACTTAATGGACTCGTGCCAAGCTCATTTGTTGCAGACACCCAGTAGTAATAGCTTTCATTCACATCTGTCGCTAGATCCTGATAGCTTGTAGTAGAAAGATTATCTGCGACGACCACCGCAGCCGAGACATCATCTGCACCACTTCTCCACAATGTGTAAGTATCGGCAAATAGTGATGATCCCCATGAAATCTGTACTGAACCAATCGTTGTGCCATCACTGGCATTGAGCCCGGATGGTGCCAATGGGATTGTTGGCTCACTCGAAAGACTCTCAACAAGGCGGCCTACATTAAGCCTGCCACCCGTCACAGTCTTACCCGACAGACTTCCTACTGCATCAACCGTTCCTAGAAGTCCTGTCCTCAGCTGGGACACGGTCAGGGTGGGATCAACTGCCAAGGCGAGCGCGGCAGCCCCAGCAACGTGAGGGGTAGCCATACTCGTTCCGCTAAATGACGAATAGCCATTGCCTGGAACAGTGCTCACAATACCAACACCGGGTGCTGCCAAGTCAACACTTGTCACGCCATAATTACTAAAGCCGGCGAGTGAATCATTTCGATTTGTTGCAGCAACTGAAATTACAGCATCACTCGTGTAAGAGGCTGGAAACTGTGGATTGCTGTCGTTATTCGAGCCATCATTCCCTGCTGCTGCGACAAAGAGAATATCGGCCTCGGCGCCAGCCTCAATTGCTTGCCGCATTGCATTGCTCGAGCCACCACCTCCCCAGCTATTATTCGTAATTCTGACATTCTGAGCGTATTGATTCCTCATCATGGTTGCGTAATTAATGGCCTGAACTGCGTCCGATGTGGAACCTGATCCATTGGCATCAAGGAACTTCAGTCCCATGAGAGAAACCTCCCAGCTGACACCAGCAACTCCCAAGCCGTTATTACCTACGCCACCAATAGTTCCCGCAACGTGTGTCCCGTGTCCTTCGTCATCAAAGGGATCACCGTCATCGTTGGCGAAATCATAGCCGTGCACATCGTCAACAAAGCCATTCCCATCGTCATCAATTCCGTTACCAGCAATCTCTCCCGGATTCACCCACATATTTGCAGCAAGATCGGGATGGTTGTAGTCGATTCCAGTATCAACAACCCCAACAATAATGTCCCGAGAGCCCGTACTCACTCCCCAGGCTTCAGGTGCATCTATGTCTGCGTCGACCGTGCCACCGCTCTGCCCCGTATTATGAAGTCCATAGAGGGCACCGTAGCGAGGGTCATTTGGGGTTGATGCAGTTGAAAACGTCGAAACAGAGATTGGAAGATCAGGCTCAAACGAAGAAACAAATCCCTGACCTTCCAGATACGACAATATTTCAGATGAGCATGCAGAAGATTCCAACAGAAGCTGTCCGGGTAAACCAAGGCCACCAAGCACTCGAAGACCAGGCGCAGATGAGAACAGCCCAATGGCGTCAGTAACTCGCGACATAGTCTGTAAAACAGATGGCGAAAGCCGCACAATCCAGCCATTTGGCTCAGCATTCGTCGAGCCACTGTCGTCGCTCAAAACACCGACCGAATCGGTAGCAGACAACCCCCTAGATGACTCTACGGAATAGGTTGGCTCAGCGATTGTTTCAAACCAGTCAGCAGAAACTGTGTCGTAGTCTGACGCAGTAGCCGTAAGAAGATACCGCGGCTCAAGTTGCTCAACGCGATACTGGCGGCTCGTTAAGGCTGCTTGAGTCTGTTTTGTTCGGCCACGTCGCCGCCACAAGCGGGTTCTTACCGAATAGCGATTCGGAAAAAGAGTATTCATACTGAAGAACCTTTCTGCGTACCGTGCGTAAAAAAAGAAGTCATTCCAAACGTTATTGAGTTTTTGCCGCAACTAGCTTGAGGTAGTGCATTTCTTATGCCCTTATTGGGTAAGTCACCCAAAAGGCTTAGCCTTGCCCCGTTATGGAAGTTCCATTATTAGAGAAAAAATCGTGAAATACCGTTAGAACCAAACACCTGCCAGGTTCAGACTGAGACAATCGAGACAAAATTGATGCAAAATGCTTCGCTGCGTTGCAAAATGCTCATCCTCGCGAGTCAGGCCGTATCAAAATGCGACCGCTTCTAAAATGACTCGTAATTGTGCATACTCTTTGTGGTTTGCATATCCAGTGAGTTATGGGTGTTTTCATTTTGAGCAACATTCATTTCTCTACCCTTTTTGATAGAGGAGCCCCCCCTCCGTGTTCAGGAACCTTAGTACCATTGGCCTTCCACTTTCAGGACGTCCAAGTGAACTTATTGAACTCGCTTTGTCTTTTGGCTTTGATGGCATGGATATCGATATCCTTGACTTCTGCCAACAATCCGAAATTTACGGTGTGGACCATGCTCGCCGACTTATGGTGAGCGCACGACTACAGGCGTCCTCAATTCATTTGCCAATCACACTTGGTGGGGACGATGCAACTTTTGCTTCAGAAGCCGAACAACTTCCCAAACTATTTGAGATGGCCCAAGCAACTGAATGCAGCCGTGCTACAGCAACGGTAGTTCCTGGTTCAAATGAGTATCCATTCAAAGATCTCTTTGAACTTCATCGAAGCCGTCTTGATCAAATTGGAGCCATGGCCGCGAAGCATGATGTCACCGTTGGACTCGCGATTGTCCCCGAAGCTGAGCAGAGGGCCGATTTCTCGCATCAGTTTATCTATAACTACGAGGGACTTGTCGGGCTTATTTCAAGCTCCCACGATTCAATTGGGGCGGTGCTTGATAATTGGTCACTTCACGTTGGTGGTGAATCCATATCTGTCATTTCTCAACTCCCTGCAAACCGTATTGTTGAATTACGGCTCTCCGATGCTCCCACAGACGTAGCTGCGAATGAACTTGTTGCCAGCCAGAGACTGATGCCTGGTGAAACCGGAGTCATTGACTGCATAGAGCTTCTCAATACTGCCGAGAAGGCAGGCTTCGAAGGTCCTGTTACGCCGTGGGCCACCCGAGAAGCACTAAAGGGTATAGGCCGTGAACGGATTGTCCGTCTGGCCGGTGACCGTCTTGAAGCATTCTGGAAAGACGCTGGACTTCCTATTGTGCCACGTTGGTTTGCCCCGACAGTGACTGATGACCCGGAAAAAATTGATGCAGAAGTTTTAGGACTCAATGAAGAATCAGACAAACCGTCGGAATCAACTGCAACTCAGACTGCTGATGCCTGACCCGAGGTTCTTCATCAAACTTTCAGGCTCCCTCACGAACCCAGATAACGCGAGGAGAGCCCGCACCACCAATTGCCGAACCTCGGATAAACTCTGAAACATACCGAAGACTTCGACCAGGCCGATCTGGGTCTCGAAAGTTATCGCCCTTCTGCAAGATCGGAAGGAGATCAGGCATGCTGCCAAAAGCTCGAGCTCCTGCTGCCTGACAAGGATACCAATGTCCCTTACCCTCAGGGCAAACAAGATAGAACTCTGGGTAACAGTGCCCCTCTACCCAGACAGTCCTTGCGGGAATATCGGCAGCTCTTGCCATCGCAATAAACAAACAGGTGAGCTCTTCACAGTCTCCCCATCCATCTGCTAGAGCACGAGCAGCGCCTTTCAGTTCACCATTACGATATTCCACACGCTGACGCACAACATCATAAATGGCCTCCACCTTGCTCCAGCCTTTTGTATTTTTTGTGGTCTCACGCATGAGCCGTACAATCGAACTATTGCGGCTTTCTATATAAGGACTTGGTCGAAGAAATATTCGAAGTTCATGATCAGACTTCGATGGCAGTTGCAGATCTTCTGTTGTTTTGGGTGGCAAGATCGCAGAGCGGTCTAATTCATATGTCACTATTGCTTTTGCTTCATTCCCTGCGGGCAGATCGGGTATTTCAACAATCATTTGTCGAGCTGCACTATTAAGATCCCGGAATCGTAATCGGCGAATATCGGTAGTCGTATCCTCGTCGACAATTCGTACTTTTTGCTCCGGCCAATCCATAGGAACTGGCAACGTCGCGTAAATGTCTCGACATCGCCCACCCTGCGCTACAACACGAACACCAACCCGATATCGTTGAATTCCTGACATCCCAAACTGGGGAGCATGACTATCCAAAGACTTCTCTTGGAACTGCCCAAGGAGCTGCCTGCATGACATTGCTCCTCCAGCCGTCGCAGCAAACGCACGCAGGAAATCCCTTCGGTAGAGTTTGTTGAAACTACAGATTTGGGGCGAAAATTGATTCATATTTGAGCAATCGGCAAGTCCTGACCTGTTCGACACCAAGATCCCGTATGGGTGCGATTGGGGAGTCTGGGGAATGAGTCTTCGTCTTTTCATCGCACGCAATACACATCAATTGTTCAGCATTGGCCCGCCTGCTAGACTCCAAGACTTGCATCAGAGAGGAAACCCAATGGTTTATGTCGTTGGGGATTATTTTCTGAAAGCACTTAACCCAATTTTTCCTCTAACCCCGCGAACGTATGGTCAACCGAAATCTTATCCGTGAACTTGATTTAGGAGATGAACTCGAACAGGAAATTGATCTGGCAATGGGCGGAAGTGATGCCGCTGATTTTGATGTTGGCCAGGCTCCTTCTCTCGCAATCAATAGTGTTGTTGAAGGAAAGATTCTACGAGTTGACGATGAATTTGTTCTTGTTGATGTTGGGTACAAGAGTGAAGGCCATATCCCACGGAACGAATGGGATGAGACAGAACCTGCCCCAGAAGCCGGAGATGTCATCAAGGTTCTTCTAGAGGACATTGAAGAAAATACTGTTGACGAGCACCGCGGCCTCATAACTCTCTCCAAACGCAAGGCCCGTCGAATCGAAGACTGGCTACGCGTCATGTCAAGTGTTCGTGAAGATGACGTTGTAACGGGATTTGTCCTTCGAAAAATTAAAGGTGGCCTACTCGTTGATATTGCTGGGGTCAATGTTTTTCTTCCAGCTAGCCAGGTTGATATCAGACGTCCTGCTGACATCGGTGACTATTGCAACCGAGCAATCCAGTGCCTTGTCCTGAAGATTGACGAGGCCCGCCGAAATATTGTTGTTTCTCGTAGAGCACTCATTGAGCAGGAACGATCTGAGCGCAAGAAACAATTGATGGAAACGCTTGAGGTTGGACAAGTCCGCCGAGGCATTGTGAAAAACATTGCCGACTTCGGCGCATTTGTCGATCTCGGAGGCATTGACGGTTTGCTCCACATTACTGACATGAGTTGGGGACGCATTGGTCACCCAAGTGAAATGGTCTCGATCGATCAGGAAATCGAGGTTCAGGTGCTACACATCGATCGCGATCGCGAAAAAATTGCGCTTGGCATGAAACAGCGAACACCAAGCCCGTGGGCAAAGGTTGCCGAGAGATACCCAGTCGAAACTATTTGCAAGGGTGCTGTCGTAAACGTAATGAGCTACGGCGCATTTGTGAAACTTGAGGATGGCGTAGAAGGACTTGTTCACATTAGTGAAATGAGCTGGACGAAGCGAGTAAGCCATCCAAGCGAACTTGTTTCACCTGGCGATGAAGTCGAGGTTGTTGTTCTTGCTATTAATGAGGACAAACAAGAGATTTCACTTGGTATGAAACAAACGCAGCAAAATCCATGGGAAAAAGTGGCTGCGGATTATCCACCAGGCGCCATCGTCAAAGGCGTTGTTAGGAATCTGACAAACTATGGAGCCTTTATCGAAATTGATGAGGGTATCGACGGTCTCCTCCATGTCACGGACATGTCCTGGACACGTAAAGTCACCCACCCAAGCGAAATGGTTGATAAGGGTCAGGAAATAGAGTGCAAAGTTCTTTCTGTTGATCAGCAGCGGCGGCGTATTGCCTTAGGCCTGAAACAGATGCAGGATGACCCATGGACTGCTGATATTCCTGATAGATACAAGGTTGACGATGTTGTTCATGGAACAATTACCAAGATCACTAATTTTGGAGTCTTCGTTGGCCTTGAAGATGGCCTCGAAGGGCTCCTGCATATTTCGGAACTATCAGACGATAAGATCGAAAATGCAGAGGAATTGGTTCAGGTTGGTGATCCGATCGATGTCAAAATTCTTCGTGTTGATATTGAAGAGCGAAAAATCGGACTCTCTAAGAAACAAGTCTCTGATGCTGAAAATTCTGCACCAGCAGAAACTTCACCAGCAGAAACATCAAGCGATAGCTAAAGCTGGCTGCCATCTTATTCCTGGTTTGAACGGCTGTGCTCAATTCCTAGTACAGCCCCAAGAGTTTCATTGTGCGTTAAGGTGGCAGAATTGCTGAAATGCGACCGGTGGTTGTAATTCACCGAGACTTCACCGCCTTCTCTAAGAGCATTCATGTCGATACGACCCCTCTTGGGTGAGCGGGCTGGGGAATCTGTCGGAGTAAGTAACACCTCCCCTGTCTCGGGATCAATGACATCAACCTGTGTTGCAGAGACGGAGTTCTTTCTGACAAGCCACAGAACCAGACGACTCCCTGCGACCAAATCCTTTGCATCAATTGACCGAGTTGCCTCCGATGGAAGCCGTTCCCATGAAGGCGTTACCGACTCTGTCACTTCAGCAGACACGTCCTTGTTGAGACGTTGCCGTTGTTCCTTTTCACCAAAATCCAACGACATCTTCCAGTCTGCTGGGCTGAAGACATTCTGCGCGTGACCTTGAACAGCCACCAACCCAGTTTTTAATCCCGTAATGACAGATGGAATATCTCCTGTGATAAAGAATCCGGCTGCTACTAACACAATTATTACAACACGAATCATCAAATTTCCCCGAGAAAGAGCACATTTTTTAGGGGAAAACTTGCGTCGCTGAAGAATCGGAAGTATTCCCGAAGTAAGTATTGCACGCGTTTCATGTGAGTCATGCATGGAAAAACGCCGCAAATCAAAAGAAATCACGGTTTTTTCGGCTAGCACCAGATGTTCCGGCTTGCGAGTATCTAGCCGCTTCACGTTACTAAGAAGGTCAGAAACCTGGATGGACATACAAGAAGACACCAATCAACTCGGCATCTCAGCCGTTTCCGTACACCGGCCATCGTGGGTATTGAACAACGCATGGTTTGGCGAGACGATGCCAAGGAAATTCAGTCGTCATACCGGTATTGAAGCGAGGGCTATTTCCTTAGAAGACGAAGTAACAATGGGTGTACGAGTTGTTCGGAAATTGCAGGCTGAGACCGGCTGCAACCTCGCTGACTGCCGGGGCATCTTATTTGTGTCACCCTCTTTTTTACCACCATCAATTGCTGATCGTTTTCTTGGAAAGTCACAAGCTAGGCATGAACGACCGCAACATGCTGCCCGCCAATTAACTAAGCGGCTGAATGTTCCACACATAAGAACTATTGGCCTCAACTGGTTTTGTTGTGGGTACAGTCGATCCCTGAGCCTGATTCAAAAGCGTTGGGCTTCTCGCCTTAAGCTACAAAACAATGAATTTATACTTGTTGTTGCAGCAAGTCGCATAAGTCGAATAACAGATTATAGTTGTAGTCAAACTGCTGGTCTCTTTGGCGACATGGCCTCAGCAACACTCCTTGCACCATTAACAAGTCGTCGGTATCCGGCACACTTCGAACTCTTACACGCAGATGCCCGCCGTGAACAGATTGAGCATCCTGCGTTTAACTTTGAGAGGCGAGCAAACGTCCCAATACCTTTGCCGAATGGTGGAGTTGCTCACGCAGATAAACGGATTGTTTACACGCTCGATGGCATGGCTATTGCCGACACAGCCCCTCGTCAAATGTCGGCTGCTGTTGCATCGGCACTCGAAGCCTCACGTCTATCTGGAGATGACGTTGACTATGTTGTACCCCACCAAGCCGGCACTGGTATTGTCCGCTTTACCGGAATGAAGCTTGAAGAGTACGGAATTGGTGGCCAGCTTATTAATGGCCTTACTGAACGAGCTGGGAACGTTAGTGCCTGCTCCGTTCCGTTCGCCCTCCGAGAAACATGGAATCAACTCAGTGGCATTATCGCTTGCCCAACAGCTGCCGTTGGCAGTCCAGGAAAGCCCGAAGTGCTTCGTGGGTGTGTGCTTCTGAAGTCCACACCATATCACGATTTACGTCGCACGCAGGCAGCTTAATATCTGCTTATTTATTAGCGGTGGTTCATATCACAAGACAAACCACCTGCTGCAGGAACATAGCAGTTCTTTGCATAGTCCATTACCATTCGATGGGCACTAAACCTCCACGCTAGTGATGAAATAGAGTGCGTCATCATTTTGATCCAGTCGCGAGGAAGTCCATCCGCATCTCGTTCATAGAAGAGCGGCACGACTTCGTGCTGGAGTGCATCGAATAAGGCTTCTCCATCTCGCTGGTCAGTGATGTCATCTTGGGCATGGGTTTCTCCACGGCCGATCGCAAATCCATTCCGACCATTAAACGCTTCAGCCCACCACCCATCTAAAATCGAACAGTTGATGCCACCATTGAGAACAACTTTTTGGCCACTTGTTCCCGAGGCCTCAAGGGGACGCCTTGGGTTGTTAAGCCACACATCAACACCCTGAATAAGATGCCGGCAGACATTGATATCGTAATCTTCCACAAAGACGATTCTGCCTGCCATCTGTGGATCGTCCCGCAGATTTGCGATTTTCTGTATGAGTGCTTTCCCTGGTTCATCCGCAGGATGAGCCTTTCCTGCAAAAATAATCTGAATTGGTCTATTTTTATCGCAAACTAATTCATGAAGTCGATCGAGCTGTGTAAGAAACAGTGCTGCCCTTTTATAGGTTGCAAAACGTCTCGCAAAGCCGATGGTGAGCACGTTTGGGTCAAGCACCGTACGAGCGGCTTCAATCGATTCGCTACTTTCTCCACGACGATTACATTGCCGTGTTATTCGCCGCCGGACAAATTGGAGCAAGAGGTTTTTCAACGCATAGTGAGTTTCCCATAGTTCCCCAGGATCGACATCGTATATCTTCTGCCAGACATCCGGCTCGCCCATTCGGCCAACCCATCCAGAGGGAAACAAACGATCATAAAGTTGGAGCATCTGCCACGAAAGCCAACTTGGCACGTGTACACCATTAGTAATGTGACCAACGGGCACTTCCTCCTCAACTCGTGACGGCCAAAGACCTGACCACATCCGTCGACTTACGTGACCATGCAGGGCGCTTACAGCGTTGGCACGACGTGACAACTTAAGCCCCAATACCGTCATGCAGAAGGGCTCCTCATGATTATGGGGTTCAACGCGTCCAAACGACATCAATTGATCGTGCGAAATACCAAGCGCATCACGAGTTGGGCCGAGGTGTTCCTCAATCAGTCCACTATCAAAACGATCATGCCCGGCTGGTACTGGAGTGTGGGTTGTAAAGACGGTTTGACGAGCCACCTGACTGACTGAGTCATCAAACGAATATCCGTCTCGATCCATGCGACCGCGAACGGCTTCAAGCGTAGCGAATGCCGAGTGGCCCTCATTAAGGTGATACACGCCTGGAACAATCCCAAGTGCCCGAATAGCCTTGACGCCTCCAACGCCTAATACCATTTCCTGTCGAATGCGAGTCCTTGTGTCACCTCCATAGAGCCGGCTCGTTAGCTCACGATCTTCAGAACTATTCCCATCAATATCGCAATCTAAAAGAAAGAGATTGGCGCGACCAACCGCCATCTGCCAAACCTTCGCATGTATCGGGCCCGACCGCGTCTCAACTGTAACAGTAATGGGGGCTCCGTGTTTGTCCGTAGCCGAGTTGATAGGCAGCAGATCAACTCGAGAGTCCAAATATTCTTCATGCTGATATCCATCAACATCTAGTTGCTGTCTGAAGTAACCTTGATTATAAAAAAGTCCAACTGCAACGAGAGGAATACCAAGGCCGCTTGCGCTCTTTACGTGATCACCGGCTAAGACGCCAAGGCCTCCAGAGTAGATTGGCACCGACTCATGAATGCCAAATTCTGCAGAAAAATAAACAACTGGCTTTGAACCAAGCACGCCCGCATGCACATTACTCCATGTTGAATCAGCAGAAAGATACTCTTTGAGTCGTCTATGTGCTTGATTGATTCGACTGTACAACACAAGTTCAGCTGCCCGGGATTCGAGTCGATCGGGAGTAAACTCTGCTAACAACGCAATTGGATTATGGTCGAGCTGCCTCCAGCGAACTGGGTCCAAATCACGAAATAAATTCGTCACTTCTGGATGCCAACTCCACCAAAGGTTTTGAGCCAATGTTGTGCACTTTGCATACAGGGACTGAGGAGAAAGCTCATCAAGAGCAAGCGTTTGCTGAGTGATATTCGGGTCGTTCGTTTCTACAGTCTGACCAACAATGTCGTCGATGCGGCTCACGGTGTAACTCCAAGTGAGGAAAGGAGATGGTAGGGCACCAGCCAGGGGGTTGAACAGTATATCGCGCTATGCCTCAACCTGCTTGAGTCAATACGCACTCAGGCCAACGTCTAGATGCATTTGCTCGTGCATTCACAAAACAAGGTATATTGAGGCGATCCATGGCAATTTATCCTCCTCCATTTCCGACCGGCTCATCACTGGCAGACCTCTGTCAGGAGATTAGGTCCATTGATGCAAAAACAAGAGAATTGGGGCCTTGGAAAAGTGGTGCTTTTTCAAAACTGGCTTCTCGCGGCTGCTTCGCGGGCTGGATAACAAAAGATGATGGTGGAACAGAGGCTTCGGAAACAGAAATTATGAGATTTCTTATCTCCATTGCATCTAGTTGTCTCACCACGGCATTAGCCCTCACGCAATGGGCAAGCGCTGTTCGCATTATATCTCGTGGTAGTAAAGAAACTCGATCGCGTTTTCTTCCTGACCTCACTACGGGCCAGCAGTTTACCACTGTTGGTATTTCTCAACTGACAACAAGCCGGCAGCATTTAGGACGTCCTATCCTGACTGCAAAAAAAATAGATACGGGCTGGTCTTTACATGGCAAGTGTCCCTGGGTCACCGGTGCCGACAGTGTGAACACACTTGTTACAGGTGCGATACCACTAAACTCAAAAGAGTCTCAAGAAACTCCACATTTCTTCATCCTCAAAACAAATAGCTCAGGCATACGTGTGGACCCTCCAATGGACTTGCT
>JBDOMQ010000038.1:0-2507 GCA_039831725.1 Pirellulales bacterium | reverse complement strand
CGAGGATTAGAGGCCACAAAGGTGGTCTCTCGTCGGTCTAACCAGGCAGGAACAGAACATCTGAACACACCACTCTCCTGCAACAAATCTCACACGATTATGAGTGTAATAAAAGAGTACTCAGGGTGTGACGCCGCCATAAATCTTGTAGTGGTGGCTTCCAGCCGTCGTCCAACACCAATAAACGATACAAACATGAAGAGCTACTTAATACCCGTCATCATGATGCTTACCTACTGCGGTCTGCTCCATGCAGAAGAATCCGGTAAACATCTATTCATTCTTTCGGGCCAGTCCAATATGGCTCGCTTCAAACCAAAGTCGTGGTTTACCCCGGGAATCAGTGAATCGCTGGGTGCCGAAAATGTTATCGTAAGTTTTTATGCTCAGGGCGGACAACCGATTTCCAAATGGTACAGGCAATGGAAAAGTAGCAAAGGCGAAACCGATCCTGAGGCAGGAAAAATATACGATGCCTTGATGGAAACAACTAAAGCCGCGATTCAGGGCAAAAAAATCCAAACGGTAACTTTTATATGGATGCAGGGAGAAGCCGACTCCAAAGCCGGGAACAGCGATGTCTATCTCGCCAGCCTCAACGGATTAAAAAAGCAACTCGAACGTGACTTGGAGCGCACCGATATCAATTTCATCATCGGTAGGCTCAGTGATAGCGGTTTCTATCGCCGACGCGATAAGAAAAGAATCAAAAACCCTGATTGGGACACCGTTCGCAAAGCCCAGGAATCTTTTGCAGATGCCTCAGAACGGGCGGTATGGATCGACACCGATGACTTAAACGGCGAAAAGCAGGAGCTTCACTACAAAAAGCCTGAGGGCTACGAAAAACTTGGAGAACGCTATGTTGAAGCGGCGATTATGCTGGTTCAAGCAAAGTGATCGTTCCGAATTATACATTTGTGATCAATCATCAAAACGCTAAGAACCTATGCTTGGAACTTTCAGAACGAGATAGAAATACATCATGAAATATACGCTGCTCACATTTGTTTTTGTCCTTTTCATGTGCGCTACGCAGGCAGCCGAGCGGCCGAACATTGTCTGGATTATCCCGGACGACATGTCAGCAAACTTTTCCTGTTATGGGGAGACTGCCATTGAGACGCCAAATGTCGATCGGTTGGCTGCGCGAGGCGTCAGGTTCACCAACGCCTACGTCACTGCACCTGTCTGTTCAACCTGCCGTTCGGCCTTCATCACCGGCATGTACCAGACGAGTATCGGAGCTCATCACCACCGCAGCGGGCGTGGCGAAGAAAAGATCCAGCTTCCCGCGCATATCAATCTGGTCCCGAAGTTCTTTCAAGACGCGGGGTACTACACCTCAATCAGTGGCTGGCCGATACGAAAGGACCGGCTCGGTAAGACCGATTACAACTTCGAATGGGATCAATCTGTGTACGACGGAAGTGATTGGTCTGGCCGAGCAAAGGGCCAGCCCTTTTTCGCTCAGATCCAAACACCTGGCGGCAAACTTCGCGGCAAGGATGCAACGGGCTGGGAGCGAGTTTCCAGCGCTGCCGAGCAACGATTCGGCAGCCGCACTCCGATCAGCGCGGTCACCTTGCCTCCTTACTATCCGGAACACCCAGAAATCGTACGCGACTGGGCCGCCTATCTCGACTCAGTGCGGATGACCGATGCGATGGTCGGAGATGTGCTTGCTCGGCTTGAGCGCGAAGGCGAGCTGGAAAATACTCTTGTTCTCTTCATGACCGACCATGGCATCAGCCATGCCCGCGGCAAGCAGTTTCTTTACGACGAAGGGCTCCATGTCCCACTTGTGATCAGCGGGCCCAGTGTCGTCCCCGGGACAGTGCGGGATGATGTGGTTGAACATATCGACATCGCCGCCTTATCACTGGCCGCAGCGGGCATCGAGATCCCAGAATACATGCAGGCTCAAAACATTCTGGCCGAGGACTACCAACCGCGCGAAGCTGTCTTTGCTGCCCGCGATCGTTGTGATGAAACAGTCGATCACATCCGATCAGTGAGAACGACCAACTTTAAATACATCCGCAACTTCCTGCCCGAGCGGCCCTATCTGCAACCCTGCCGTTACAAAGACGCCAAGAATATTCTCATCGCACTTCGGCAGTGGCACAGTGACGGAAAGCTGAATCCTACTCAGCTGCTGGTGTTCCGTGATGTCCGCCCACCTGAAGAACTCTACGACGTCCACCAAGATCCCTACGAGATCAACAATCTTGCCGCCAATCCCGACTACGCTACGAAGCTTGCCAAGATGCGCGGACAGCTTGACGATTGGATGAAAGTAACGGACGACAAGGGGCAGCAGGCAGAGACAAAAAGTATGTATGACAGTGACATGGCGGTCTATCTGACGACCCTGCAACGCAAAGGTGACCCAGTTGACCTCAAGCGACTTAAAGACAACATCGCATTGATGAAAAAGTGGGCCACGGAAGGAAAGTAGGAAGCAGCACGCAATTCATTTTTGAATCGGGGCAGTTTTTCAATGG
>JBDOMQ010000166.1:0-2507 GCA_039831725.1 Pirellulales bacterium | reverse complement strand
CCAGCCAAGATTCTCTTGAGCCTTCGTGGCGTCTCCAAGCAGATGATCGACTTCACTAGGCCGTTCAAACTGAACGTCGTGTTCGACGTAATCGCGGTAATCGAGCCCAACATGTTCAAATGCAAACTTGCAGAGTTCACGAACAGAGTGCGATGAACCTGTAGCAATGACATAATCTCCGGGTTTGTCCTGCTGCAACATAGACCACATTGCCTTTACATAGTCACCAGCAAATCCCCAATCACGTCGAGCCTCAAGATTTCCCAGTGCAATGGTTTTCTGTAACCCGAGTTTTATTCGAGCAGCGGCTTGTGTGACTTTTCGGGTAACAAAGTTTTCACCTCGTCGCGGACTTTCATGATTGAACAAAATGCCACTGGAAGCATGCAAACCATAGCTTTCACGATAATTGACTGTTATCCAGTGGCCATATAGTTTCGCCACACCATAAGGAGACCGTGGAGCAAAAGGTGTCGTTTCTCGTTGTGGAGATTCTGTGACGTTACCGAACATTTCAGATGAGGAAGCCTGATAAAAACGCACCTCCTGGCCTGACTGATGTTGAAATTCACGAATCGCATCAAGCATTCCAAGAACACCAAGTGCACAGACTTCAGCTGTGTAGTTCGGTTGCTCGAAACTGATACGAACGTGACTCTGAGCCGCAAGGTTATACACTTCGTGCGGTTGAATATCACGAATAAGCCGGACAAGACTCATTGAATCAGTCATGTCACCATAGTGCAGTTGGAGACAACCATTTGATGCAGCACCCCGTTCGAACAAACCATCAAGACGAGTTCTGGAGAGGTTACTTGTGCGTCGAAGCATGCCATGAACTTCATAACCTTTGGAAAGCAAAAGCTCTGCAAGATATGAACCATCCTGGCCGCTTATTCCCGTAATAAATGCTCGACGAGATACAGACATGGGCAAATAGGAAGTTTGGTATGAAAGGGCTCACACGACGAGATGGAGGTCACGACCCCTATCATACTCTGCCCACCTGTTTTTGCGTAACGCACAAGAGCACGGCAATGAGCTAAGGGGGCAGATAAGCACAGAATTTACAAGCCATCAAATGGGCAAAAAGAAACACCCTTTTTTGAATCAGGGTGTCTGGTCATGTTCAGAAATTTGAGCCAGAGGCAGGAATCCGCTCGTGCGAGTCATGACGGTCTCGCACGAGCGGCCTGATACTATTTTATATCTAGTAGTTCCACAACGAAGTGCAACGTAGCATTTGGTGGAATAACAGGTGGAGCACCACGAGCACCATAGCCAATCGCACTAGGGATCTGAAGCTCAATCATGCCACCTTGGGCAACGAGTTGCATACCTTCAGTCCAGCCAGGAATAACACCATTGAGCGGAAATTCAATGGACTGACCTCTCTTATAGGAACTATCAAAGACAGTGCCATTGTCGAGCCAACCGTGATAATGCACAGAGACAGTGTCCGCTGCTGTTGGTTTTTCACCACTGCCGGCGCGTAAGACACGGTACTCAAGTCCAGTAGCAGTTTTGGTGAAACTACTTGGTGCCGATGCGTCAGTCGGTCCTGCACCATCTGGTAATGTTGGGAGAGGAATATCGGCAGATTCTGATTCAGCAGCCATAGTTAAAACACCCACAAAAATAAGAGAAACGAGCAAAGCCATAGAACGGTTGGCAACAGCACGCATGGAAACCTCCTTGGTAAGGGACAGTTCAGCATCGTACCAAAAAAGCCTCACAAAGGCATCTGCCACAAATGAGAGAAGAAACAGCGGACAGAAAAAGCACTACGATTAAATGGAATCAGGAAAACTGAGGAAATCGATAGGTGCATCAGGGGTTTTGTGAGGACGCTATCCAATCCTCAACATCATCAGGATCAAGAGGAATTTCTCTACAGAGATCGACTGGCCCGTCTTCAGTGACAAGGACATCATTTTCCAGTCGTATGCCAATTCCCTCATCAGGAAGATACAGGCCTGGTTCAACTGTCATGACCCACCCAGCCTCTAGCGGGCCGTCCATGGGAGTTGGATCATGTACACCAAGACCAAGCGAATGGCCCAGACCGTGCATAAAAAACTTTTTACATGCAGGATTTTGTATGGAGTCAGACTCGTACTCTGCCTGATTGATGAGGCCAAGGGCACGAAGCTCTTCGGCCATTTGGTGTTGAGCATCCCACTTCCACTGTGAAAGAGTCGTACCGATCACAGTTCGCTGAATAGAACTCTGTAATACGCGAAGGACTGCCAGATAGAGCTCTTTTTGTCTGGGTGTAAAACGGCCTGAGACAGGAAAGACGCGAGTCACGTCCGCCGTATAATTGGCGTGATTGGCCCCGACATCAATCAGCAGAAGATCACCTTCTTCGCAGGTACTTGTGTTATCGATGTAGTGAAGGGTACACGCATTTTTACCAGAGGCGACAATTGGTTCATAACCCATGATTGCTCGTTGTCGAGTAAATTCTCCAATCAGGTCTGCTTCCAGTTCATATTCTTTCACAC
>JBDOMQ010000331.1:0-12196 GCA_039831725.1 Pirellulales bacterium | reverse complement strand
CTGAAGATATTGCCGATGCATTAAAACCCTTGGCAGATGCAGGAATTGAAATTCATATAGTCGATACAGCAACGACTGAAGCTGACACAGAATTTTTGCAAAACCTGCCAAGATCAAATCTTACTGTGGAACGGATTGAAATGATTGGCGGTACGCCTGTTTGTAATGTACTTCTTCCGTGGGAAGTCACCGTTCGCAACTACTCGCCATCACCCTCACGACAAGTGTCTCTTACGATCCAAGAAGATCGCCTTGCACGGCCAGGGATACAAGTAGATCCTATTCCGCCTGGTGACGTTGCCACCGTTCGATTCGAGTCTCGTTTTCAGAACACTGGCAACCATACGGTTGAAGTTGAATTACCCGAAGACTGCCTGCCACTTGATAACCATCGAACCGCCACAGTTGAAGTAGTTAACGAGGCTGAGGTCCTTCTCATTACAACCAATAGCCAAAAAAGCCAGGACGATGACGCCTTTTATCTCGCAACGGCACTGAACCCGGGTGCAACTGCAGCAACAGGACTACGACCACGCATTGAACAGCCTCGCGCTCTTACCACACTCGAACTCAATACATTTGACTCTGTATGGCTTCTTGATGTGCCACGTCTTGACGCGAGAGCAATCAGGCCACTGGAAGACTACGCAAGAAACGGCGGTGGTGTCGTCTTCTTCGTTGGCCCACAGACAGACTACAAGTCAATTAATGAATCCTTGTTTCGCAATGGGCAAGGAGTCTTTCCTGTTCCTCTAGCTGGAGCTGTTGATCTCCTGAAGGACCCACGAAACCCTGACGCGCCTGACATCATCGCTGAAGACCATCCAATCGTGGCAGTTCTAAGTGGCCGTCGAAATCCTTTCCTGGATGCTGTTGGTGTCGACCGCTACATGGCGGTTGATCGTTCGTTCCAGGCCCCGACCGACGCTGGCCTTCGTCGACTTTTATCCCTCAGGAACAAAGCATTCTTTGCCGTCGAAAAACCATTCGGCCGAGGTGTCGGGGTAGCATTCCTCTCTACGGCTGCACCCACCTGGAACAGTTGGGCTCGAAACAACCCCAGCTGGGTTGTTGTCATGTTAGAACTTGAAAGGCATCTTGCCCGACTTCGGCGGGAGCACGAAGCAGTTCTTGTTGGGCAGCCAATCGCAATCAACCTTCAGCAGGGCATTGATCAAGTTGACGTCGATTTTATTCTGCCACCAGAAGAACGTGTTGTGCAGGAAGTTGCATCGATAAACCAGGACGGCACTCTTGCCGCTGCAATGAGAGATACGTTCGAGCCGGGCACGTACAAGGCCCGGTGGCAAACTGTTTCTGGAGCACGGCGAGAACTGGTAACAGCCGTCAACATCAACCCTACTGAAGGCAATTTAGAGAGGGTAGCGATCTCTGACTTGCCTAACTCCTTACCCGGCATCACGTTTTCCTATGATCGGGCTAACGACCTTGAGCCTCGTAATGATAATCGTGGTGGTACATCTCTCGTTCGGCCGCTGCTTCTCATCTTGTTCATAGTCTTCGTCTGCGAACAACTTCTGGGCTACGCCGTGAGCTATCACAGAGCAAGCACGAAAACATAGACCCTCTACTTCCCAGCCTAACGATGACACAAACCATTTCTGACACATTATCGCGAACGTTATTCTGCGTGACAGAGCAGGTTGATTACCGTGTCTCGAGCGGACTTCTGGACAGTTTTACAGAATGGTGGCATATGCCAGCTCTCGTGGCATGTGTAGCAACTGTAGCAGTATTCATATTGTGGATATATCACCTCGATGCATCCGAAATACCTCGATGGAAAGGAGCGCCTCTGGCACTCCTACGAATTTTTGCATGGACCGTCTTACTCCTCGGCTTGCTCGACATCAGCCGCACAGCTGAACATGAAATCAGTTTTCCATCACGTGTAGCTGTACTTGTCGATGGAAGCGCAAGCATGACTCTGGCTGCAGATACTCGGTCTGTTCAAGTAGCACCGGAGCAGAAAGCAGAAGAGGTGAGCCGAGTAAAGGCAGCGAAAGACATTCTTTACACCAGTCCCCTTATCGCTTCCCTCCGCAAAGTGCACGAGGTATCAGTGTGGAACTTTTCAAGCGATTCCGAAAAACTAGTCTTACTTCCTCCAGAGACACAACCAACTGGTCGTCCTGCGGAACAGGACGCCTCTGAGGAATGGCAGGAAAAGTTGCTCTCACAGGGCACGGAAACCCGAATCGGTGATGCGCTCCTGAATGTCATGCGGCGTGAGCCTGACGAATCACTTGCTGGCATTATTCTTCTCACGGATGGCGGTAACAATGCGGGAGTGGATCCAATACAAGCGGCATCGACAGTCGCTAAGTCATCGACCGAAGTGCACGTTATAGGGCTTGGCTCAGAAAAGTTGCCTGCAAATGTACGTGTAGCTGATCTCCTCGCTCCGCCACGCATCTTCCCTGGCGACAGTTTCAGTATCACTGGTTATCTCCAAAGTCAGGGACTGGAAGGCGAGATCGCCCAAGTTGAACTCCTCGAAGCAGAAGCAGGGACCATGCTCGATGCTTCTACAAAATCTGCCGGTACCGTCATCGATACAACTGAAGTCCGATTGGCGGCCGATGGTGAACTCTTAGCCGTACGTTTTGATCTGGACGGCCTGGACAATCCGGGCAGCCGTGTGCTTGCGATCCGGGTCATTCCTCCAAAAATGGACAGTCGCTCAGGAGATAATTTAGAAGCTGCGGACATTGAAGTTGTCGATGGAGCAACGCAGGTATTACTTCTAGCTGGTGGTCCGAGTCGTGAATATCGGTTCCTGAGAAATGTACTCCAAAGAGACCAGAGTTTTGCTGTTGATGTTCTTCTCAATTCTGCACCAACTGGCATATCCCAAGACGCACGTAAGATCCTAGATGGCTTTCCGGAAAGCAGAGAAGCACTTGATGAGTATGATGTTATTGTTGCGATTGACTACGATTGGGAGCAACTTGATCCAGCATCTACCGCTCGTCTTGAGCGATGGGTGAGCGAAGACTCTGGAGGACTCTTCTTTGTTGCTGGTAACGTCTTTATGGAAAGCTGGCTCACCAACCGACGCTTCGAAGCAATTCGCAATCTTCACCCTGTGGAACTTCGCCGTGGCGAGCAAATTCTTCTTACGCCACAACTTGCCGCCATTGACCCACTCCCGCTCCGCTTCAGTCCTGATGGAAACGATAGCGAGTTTTTATGGCTCTCCGCAAATTCTATCGCGAGCCAAACCATCTGGAGTGAATTTCCTGGAGTCTACTCGTGCTTTGATGCAACAGTCGCCAAACCCGGTGCTACTGTTTACGCCAGAATTGGACGGAATGAGGGACTTGGACTGCCCCGCGGAGGGCCGATTTATTTTGCGGGCCAACTCTACGGATCTGGCACGGTCTTTTACGCAGGGAGTGGAGAACTGTGGCGCATACGTGGCGTCGATCCAGCCGCTCATGAACGGCTTGTTACGCAGATAGTTCGGCACGTTGCTCAAGGGCGACTTCTGCGGGGATCAAGTCGGGGCAGACTCATGCTTGAGCGCGATCGATATCCGGTTGGAGAGTCAATTGTCGCACGCATCATGGAGACCTCGGGTGATATTAAGCCCAAAATCGAGGTTATCAGTCCCGATGGACAGCGTATTGAGGTGCCCATCGTGTCAGACCCGGTTCGATCCGGTGGTCTCCAAGGCAGCTTCGTCGTTTCGAACGAGGGCAGCTGGCAGATTGTCCTTACTATTGATGACAATCGAAGTGATCGGACTGTTCGTCGGATTCAAGCAACGTTGCCAGACCGTGAGTTGGCTCACCCAAAACTTGAGAGAGAGCTTTTGAGTCAAATTGCTACAACTACAGGGGGGTCGGCCTGGTTTCCAGCTGGAACAACTATGGATACGAATGATGTCACAAAACTGGTCAACTCACTCAAAAACCGCTCTCGCAAAGAATATGAAACCGGTGAAAATGACAAAACATTCAAAAAGACCTTAAACACTTTTCTACTGGGCCTTGGTATTTTCCTCCTGTGCAGCGAGTGGATTCTACGGAGGTTGGTAAAGCTCGCGTAAGCTATCTCTTAGCAGATAGGCTTCAGAGTCACGTATTATGATTGCTTCAGGTATTCCACTGAAAACAGAATCCGAAACCGGGCAACACCCACGGGGCAAGAAGCCTCTATCGACAAACGACCACAAGCTTTCTCAGTTTCTCAACCGAGTACGTAAACGGGCTCGGCGATGGATCCTCATCGAGGCGATCTCGCTTATTGGGCTATCCGTAGCGGTGTGGTTCTGGGGCACTCTCCTTCTTGACTGGCTCATTGAGCCTCCGCCAGCAGTACGGCTCCTAGCCGGAGGCGCGTTTTGTCTTTGGATTGGTACTATCACCATCAAACGGCTCGTCATGAGGCTACAAGCGCCATTGCGAGATGAGCAACTTGCATTGCTGGTGGAACGGACACACCCAGAGTTACAAGACAGTCTTTCGACAGCAGTAGAACTCGGTCTCGGTGAAACACAATCGTCTTCATCCACGATTGACTTCCATCTTCTTGACCGCACAACATCAATTGCTGCTGCCTCTGTTCAGCGAATCACGATGGGCCGTCTATTCAGGCGAACGCATCTTCTTCGGAAGGCTGGGTTCAGTAGTTTTTCTATCGGAACAATGGCTGCCGTGCTCATCCTACTACCGACTGTTCGGGAGACGTGGGTGCAACGGATGGTGTTGTTAAGTAACGCCCCCTGGCCACGGCAGGTCACTCTTTCAATAGCCGACTTCCCCAATGGCGTTCGAAGAGTCGCTCGGGGAGTAGATGTTGAAATTCTTGTGACGGCTCGATCAACTGGTCAATTACCCAGGTTCGTTGAACTCCAATACCGGGGCAAGGACGGATGGACGACTCACCGCATGGGGACTCGCGGGGCATCCGAGGAGGCAAGCCAACTCTTCACGCACATCATCAAGAAGCCAAAAGAAGATCTGGTTATTGAAGTTCGCGGTGGTGACGGCAGGCTTCGAGACTTACATCTCGAAGTAGTAGAGCCTCCATCTTTAGCCGCCATCCAGTTGCTTATGACTCCGCCTCAATACATCGGCGGCGGCTCGAGACCTCTTGCTGCAACTCGGCTTGTGGAGGTTCCTGCTGGCTCTATTCTGTCGATCACTGCTGAATCATCGAAGCCCCTGTCCAAAGCGACTATCAGGTCCATCCCAACACCATCGGTACCGCAAAAATCTACTACAGGCACACAAGCCTCCGACGCCCAGGACTCAGACAAAGAATCGGTTATCGCACAACTGACAACGAAGCACTCAAAAACATTGAGAGAAAAAAATACAATTGAGAAACAACCTCGAGACCTCTCCGGGACACTCGGTCCAGTACTGAAGGATTGCGTCTTAGATATCGAGTTCACTGACACCACTGGCATCACAAACCAGAAGCCCATCCGCTTTCAAGTACTATCCCGGCCAGACTTGCCTCCCAAAATTGAAGTCGTCCCTGACGGCATCTCATCAGTAATTACCACCTCAGCAGCCATTCCGATTTCGGGCAGAATCGAAGATGATCATGGACTCGCTGAGGTCACCGTCTCACTTCGAGGTCTGAAAACCACTGCCCCTGCAACTGACGCCCAACTGCAAACGACATCAATTTCACTTGCCACCCAATCGGCTACCGTAGTTCGTCTCGTTAAAGAAAATTCACCCCGCATTGAAGCTGCATCGCTCCCTGCCGAAGTGGGCGATGAACTCGAACTGGTCGTCTCTGCAAAAGATCAGTGCGCGCTTGCCGGTGGCCCCCAAACAAGCGTCACAGAGCCTTGGCGACTTCGTGTTGTTCTACCCGAGGTTCTATTGGCAACGCTTGAGGCTAGAGAAGTCATTCTGCGTCGCCGATTCGAAAGTCTCATTGCAGATTTTCAGCAGAAACGGGACCGAATAGTTGCCGATGTAGCCACGAAGAAAACAGGCGACGAGACAACAACATCGCAACTCGCCGAAGCTACTTCCAGAGCAAATGGAGAGACGCGTGAGATTGCAGCATCATTCCGAGACATCTCGGGTGAATTATCTAACAACCGGCTTCTTACGGCACAACTCGAAGAACGCCTACTGAATCAAATTGCGACGCCGCTCGAAAAAATCGTAAGTGGACCAATCGAGCAATTACGTCTGGCAGTCTACGACTCAGAGCAGCCAACAGAGGCTAAACAACTCATCCAGATGGCTGATGTCTGCCTTGATCGCATGCGTTCAGTGCTGGATAAAATGATTGAGCTTGAGACGTATAATGAAGTTATTGACACCCTACGTACTCTTATTGAACAACAGCAGTCGATCCGTGGAGAAACAAGCAAGCAACAAAAACAGCGTACCCGTGACCTACTGAAGGGCCTATAAGGCGATTTCCAAAAATGCTGAATCAAAGCTATCAAAACACCGGCCGGCCATTCTTTATAACTTTCGCTTTTTCGAAGTGCCTCCTTCTAGGCATAGGCATCGTGTTCACTGCAATGTCACAAGTGTGGGCACAATCTGCCTCACCGCCACCACCTGTCTCACCAGCACCAAACTCACAGCTTGCTGAAAGGGAGCGTGCACTTAGCAATCGAATGCGCGAACTCGAGGCAACCTTTCTTCGCCTTGCTGATCTTCTTGACACTACCGATCCACGTAGAGCAGCTACTCTTCGTTCGGCATTCGAACAGGCGAGAGAACTTGAGGTGACGGATCGCCTTGATACGATCGTTGAGCTACTAGAAAAGGGTCAACTTTTAAAAGCTAGCACCGGCCAAGATGCTGCTATCGATCGCCTGCGAGAATTGCTTGCTGTACTGGAGTCTGGTGAAAACAGAAAAACGGTCACTGACTCAAAGAAAAAAGTAAAAGAATTCCTCGGCCGAATAAACAACCTTATAGCTCGACAAATGGGTCTTGAGGGAACAACCGAAGCAGGAGGAAACCCTGACGAAATAGCAAAGAAACAAAATGTTCTTGAGAATGACACTCAGGCACTGGCTGAAGATGTCGACGTTTTTCGTAGAGAGTCCGCCAATGCTGCAGGCATAAAGCCTCAAGGTGACCCGGACGACAAGCCACCATCAGAATCAGCAAAAGATGGCCCGTCAAAAGATGGCCCGTCAAATGAATCATCCAAGGGACAGGGGGGTGAGAACGGCAACTCGCCTAATCAGGGCAGTGACTCCGGGGAGAAAGAAAGTAGCGAGCAGGAACCTCAGGGCAATGATGAAGTCTCTCGAGCAGACCGGACAAATCGACGACTTGAAACGGCCCGTTCACGCATGCAAGAAGCAAGGGAGAAACTTGATGCTGTTGAGCCACAAGCCGCGCGGAAAGAACAAGAAAAAGCATTAGCTGAATTAGAAGCCGCCCGCGCAGAACTCGAAGAAATCCTTCGGCAACTCCGAGAGGAAGAGATTGAGCGTCTTTTAGTCAAGCTCGAAGCAAGAATCCGAGACATGCTTCGGGCAGAACGCCTGATTCTCCGAGGCGTCCAGCAACTCGCAAATGAAACCACCTCGACAAGTAGGCGAGAACGAGAACTTGAGTCCACTCGTCTTGGATCTGAACAAACTGTTATTACCGCAGACATTACGCGGGCATTGACACTCGTTCGAGATGATGGCTCTGCAGTTGCAATACCAGAGGCTCTTCAGCAGATACGAGAAGACTCCGCTCTGGCAGCAGATCGACTCAAAAGAAGTGACTCCGGTTCATTCACGCAAGGTATTGTTGCAAGCTTGGTGGCAAGCCTGGAAGAACTCCTGTCGGCTCTTGAACGAGCAGAACGTGAACAACAGGACAGACAAGAACAGGGACAGGCTCGAGGGCGACCGGCAAATCCTGGCGAGCAGCCACTCGTGGATAAAATTGCAGAACTTAAGATGCTGCGAATTCTTCAGACGCGGGTAAACGGAAGAACATCACGATTTTCTGCACTGCTCAATGAGGGGACCGAACAGGCTTCAGAGGCCGAATTAATCGAAGCACTCGGAAGGCTTGCGAGGCGACAGGAGCGAGTCGAGCGAGCTGCACATGACATTGCAACCGGCCGTACTGAGTAATCCAAAACCTATCTCGGAGTATAATCTGACGATGGCTTCCTTTGGCAGAACAACCACAGACACACACTTCACGCCCTGAGCCCCTCAGGAGATAGCACCATGCAGCAAAGAAACGAACATCGACTCACCATGGCCATGGTGATCGCCTATCTCTGCACCGGCCTTGCCTTGACGCCTCCGACACATTCGCAAGCAGAAGGCAAGCAATCGTTAGAAGATTTGTCTGAAAACATTAGCCAGTCGAACGAACTTGCAAGAAGAGCCAGTTGGAGTCAGCCAAGTGAAAGGAAAAACGCTGAGCGACTCAAAAAATGGCTTTCTGGGCAATCGGAAGCGAACTCGGAAAGAGTGGCTTTGGCAACAACCACACCGCGTGATGGTATGGACACCCTTGACTATCTCATGCGTGTCATCTGCGTTGTTCAGAAACAACAACAAAGGCTGCTTACTGACATCTCCGTCATGCCTCCCATTGAAATTGCACAGCTAACAGAAAAACTCACCCAAAACAAAAATAACGCATTTCCTAACGAGACAATTCGTCTATGGACTGCCCGGAAGTTAATCAGGCTCGGCCGTTACGATGAGGCTGCACCGCTCCTCAAAGATTTACCCATCAACTCAAGTGTCGACCCAACGACTTTACTTTTTTGCAGGGCTGCCTGCGAATACTGGCTTCTAAGGATAGAGGAGGCTTCGCAAACTGTTGCCAAGCTACTTGAAAGAGAAAAAGATCTACCTGTTCGATACCGACAACTTGCGTTGCTTCTGGAAACTGACATAACATCACTCAAAGAAGATTCTCTCGACCACATTTCTCGTCGAATGAGAGATGTAACAAGGCGACTTGAGCTCGGGCATGCTGGGCCCAGCGTGCAGGCTGTCCAGAGTGGAGTCATTGATTCACTCGACAAATTAATCAAAAAGCTCGAGGAACAAAAAAAACAGCAGGCTTCCGGGGGTGCAGGCAGTGCCGGCGGAAGCATGTCCGATGGCCGCCCAATGGAAGACAGCCAACTCGCTGGCGGGAAAGGGCAAGGTGAAGTAAAAAAACGGGATCTTGGGGGGACTGAGGACTGGGGCGATCTCCCTCCTCGTCAGAGGGAGGATGCCCTACAGCAAATCGGAAGAGACTATCCAGCACACTACCGAGAGGCGATTGAACAATACTTCAAACGACTTGCAACAGGCAAGCAATAAGACTAACGGAAGAAATGAAGTGCCAGTGTTTGTTCCACAAAAAAACGAACCAACAGATCAACGACATTCCGGCAGCCAATTCTGCGGGAAAGCCTGGGTCACTCAATCCTGGCTCTTACTATGCATTGCTGTTCTCCTTGTGTCCTGGACGCCTCTTCAGTCACCCGCCGAAGAAAACGCACCAAAACAAGACGTGACAATAGCTCTTTCAAATGGGGACAGCATTCAGGGAAAACTTGTAAAACTAGATGACGAAAATGTGACTGTTTCTGACAGGTCAAAAACCCCCTCGACAATCACAACAAAAATAACGTCCGTCCGTGAAATAAGTGTTGCGTCACCCCCTATCAACTCGTCCAAACCAATAATCGGGCTTGTTGATGGCTCTCACTTTAGCGCTGATACTATTTCAACCAATGACTCAAAGGCTTTCCTATCCGTTGGAAGCAGTACCTTCGAAATACCTCGAGACACTGTGCATTGGATTGCTTTTAAAGAAACTCGGCCAGGCTCACCGGACACAAACAAATGGCTGGAAGAACTCCCGGAAAACCCAGCCGCTGACATCATTGCCATCAAGCGTGATACCACTTGGCAATTCATTGAATGTGCAATCACTCAGATCACACCAGACAATGTCGTAGTGCTGCTCGATGGTGAAAGCATTCCGGTAAAGCGAAGCAAAATCTTCGGCATCTGCTGGCTTCGGCCGGGAGAAAAGCCGGGGGAAAACATGGAGCCCAATGCACGGGAGATTCTAGTACGTTCACCGCAAAGCAAAATCAGATGCCGGAAAATCGCATGGAACAACGACCTTCTTCATTGGGACATTACGGTCGCACCCAATAAAAACGACTTCATCATTCAGCTACCAGCAGGTGTTGTATCCTCCATTGACTATAGCTTTGGACGCCACATTGACCTCACCCGAAGGCCACCAGCAAACTCAAAAACTGACCCCTACTTTGGTGGGCTCGCCGACGACGCAACTCTTTTGGAGTACTTTGCCCCAAGAAGGATCACGACGCCCAATGGCAAAAATCAAGGCTCCTTAATCCCAGCGCTACTTCTTCACCCACGAACCGAAGTAACGTGGATTATTCCAGCCGACTCGCGACGCTTTCAGGCAAGTTTTTCAACAGCTAAGAATTCTGTCTCGCCGACGGTAGTCATCATTCAGATTGACAACTCTGAAGTTTTTCAAACTGTGCTTGGCGAATCAGAAGAAACACGAATGAGCAATCAGCCTCTTTCTGTTGACATTGCTCTTAACGGCGGCAAACAGTTGAAAATCATTGCCGAATTCTTAAGAAAACCTTTGGATACCACAGAGAAAAAGACTTCGGTCGCTTTGCTCAGCGGCCCTATTCAAGTCATAAACCCAAGAATCGAGCGATAAATCAATATGCCAAGAATACCGAGTAGAAATATCGCTACAAAAACTGATGCCCGTATGGCCGTAGTGCTACTCGTATCACTTTTGACAACCGATTGCCAAGTTGCTTTTTCCGCCGGCAACAACGACACACTTCCAGACGTTCTTTCAGCCCAACAAGAACGCATTCGCGTGATCGAAGCCGCCGCAAAAACTTCGGTATCAGTTTTTGCAGGCAGTTCCGGAGGAGGCTCTGGCGTACTCATTAGCCCTGACGGATACGCCCTAACAAATTTTCACGTTGTTCAGCCAGCCGGAATTGCAATGCGATGCGGACTCAACGACGGAGAACTTTATGAAGCGGTCCTCGTGGGTTTAGACCCAACGGGTGACCTCGCGATTATAAAGTTGCTTGGAAAAGACTCCTTTCCCTACGCCCCTATCGGTGACAGTGACGCCGTTTCTGTTGGCGATACCTGCTACACCATCGGCAATCCTTTCCTACTGGCAACTAACCTCCAGCCATCAGTGAGTGCAGGCATCGTTTCAGGGGTACATCGCTACCAATTTCCGGCCGGCACGCTTCTTGAATACGCAGACTGCCTTCAAGTCGATGCCGCTATCAATCCAGGAAATTCAGGCGGAGGACTCTTTAATGCGAAGGGAGAACTCATTGGAATCAACGGCCGTGCTTCATTCGAAAAACGTGGGAGGATTAACGTAGGGGCTGGCTATGCCATTTCTGCCAATCAGGTTCAAAATTTCCTCGGAATACTGAAGAGTGGCCACCTCGCAGACCATGCAACGCTCGGGGCAACAGTCGCGACAAGTGCTGACGGCCGTGTTGTTGTCTCAGATATCCTTGAATCCTCAGACACGTGGCGGAAAGGACTACGAATCGATGACGAGATTATTGAATTAGCCGGGAGGAGTGTCCGCAGCGTCAATGCTTTCAAAAATATCCTTGGGACCTTGCCGGCTGGGTGGCGGATTCCCGTGGTCTTTCGGAGGGCAGGAAGACCGAGTGAAATATTTGTTGAATTAGCAGGAGTTCATACACCTGCAATGCTCAACGAACTCATGGCTGGACGTCGAGCCCCCCCGTCACAAGACAAGCCCGGTGACAATCCAGAATCTAAACCAAACCCTTTAGCTCCTGATCCGGCAAACCTTCCAGAGTCAATTCGTAAATACTACGAGCCTCGTTTTGGCTATACGAACTTTTATTTTAATAGGATTGAACTCGAGCGGGTTCGTGATGTGCTCCAACGCAGAAAATCTGCGTCTGAACAACAAGAAACATCATGGCGATACCAAGGACAACTCGAGGCCGGTGGCACGTTTGAGATTGAATTAGGCGACCAATCAGCAACAATTTCTCTTCCGACCGGAATATCCCGTTGGGAGCAGGCTGCTGCCGACGCCGGCCTCTCTGCGGAAGCTGGATTTGACTCGAGCCCTCCAGGGTCAGGCGGCATGCTTGCGGCGTTAACTATGTGGCGACGCCTACTCATAAAAGGTGC
>JBDOMQ010000017.1:0-2517 GCA_039831725.1 Pirellulales bacterium | reverse complement strand
CTTGTGACGTGCCATCGGTTGCTTCGTTTGTTGTCGATCTCAATCAAACTCACGCTATAGTTCTTCTACAAATGGTGCTCATCTCTTCCTTTCCGGAACATCCCGCCGTTTCCAGGCACGGTTTGCTTTTTCAATATTGCGGCTGACCTCACCGCCAATATGAGAACAGCGACCAGCAAACAAGGCAGCGGCTTCATCAATGCGCTTTTTCTTTTCCGGATCTAGGCCGTTGAGTGCCTCACGGAACACGTCCCAGGCAGCTATCACTCTTTCTTTACCGTCTGCAAGGGCAATGATTGCTTCACTATTGTTTAGCACGAGATGCTCACCAAAGTCATCAATAACAAAGCTATTCTTGCCCGCTCTGTGCCGTTCAATAGGTCCGCTTATGTCAGCGCCATTCATGGCAATATGCTTGGCGTGTTGTTCGCGTTGCATTGCTTCTTGTTCGTCTGTCATTTCTTTCCCTCTGCTAAATCAATCATTGTGATGACTTGCCAGACTGACTCAATGAGTGGTCTGGCGTACAATCCGTTGCTGTCTTCTGGGGTTCCCGCAAAGTTCATTTAGACTATTCCCTTGACACCATGCCATCACTTTTTGCGCGTTGCCTCAGATGGCACAACCGACCACTCGCCAAGATTCTTGCGCATGAGCTCGCAATTCATCCTGTGGGTGATGCACCAGAATTTGGTCCCAGCGATTGGGATGAGTAAAGCCATATCGCGAATTTCGCTGTCCTTTACTTCCAGCCGCCTGCTACCTAGCAGACATTTCAGCTTTTCGATACTATTTTGGCACAGTCCCTTTGCTGGCACCAATCGCTTTTTACCGATTGTGCTTGAGCAGGCATAGCCGTATTCAAGCAATGGTACCGCAAGGCATCAATGAGCTGTATTTGCATCAACGAGAAGGAACAACGAAACTACTTGAAACGTAGATTTTTTCCGAACGACAAAAAATTCTGGGGAATGGTGTAACGGTAGCACGACTGGCTCTGAACCAGTTAGTCCAGGTTCAAATCCTGGTTCCCCAGCTTGTCTGCACATGGCAAGACGCCTCGGTCAGACAACACCCTTTTTTCACGCCAGTTTCAAATGAGGATCAATCGTGAAGCAACATAACTCGCTCGCCGGTAGCTAACGAATGACTGACGCAGCCTCCTCAGACAGTAATAATCAGCAGCCCAATAACACTCAGACGTCCACGGCAGCGCCTGCTGTAAAAGAGGCTGTTGGACGATCTGTTGATGGCCACCGAGTCCTCTTGGTGGATGACCAGCCGATGATTGGCGAAGCAGTCAGGAGGCTTCTCGCTGACCAGGCTGATATGACTTTTGCCTTTTGCAAAGATGCATCCAAAGCAGTAACGACAGCAGAAGAGTTCCAGCCGACCGTCATCTTGCAAGACCTTGTCATGCCAGATATCGACGGCCTGGACCTTGTGGGCAAATTTCGTTCACATGCTGGCACAGAGAAAATTCCTGTGATCATGCTTTCCGCTACCGAAGAAGCTGCGACAAAGGCCCAACTGCTGGAAGCAGGTGCAAATGACTACCTCATCAAACTTCCTCATCAGATTGAGCTTATTGCTCGCATCCGCGTCCATTCAGAAGCCTACAAAAGACTCCTCGAGCGTGATGCAGCCTTTGGTGCACTTGAACGATCGCTCGCGGACCTGACACGCGAACGAGAGAAATCAGAGCGATTGCTTCGTAATATTCTTCCAGACACAATCGCGGAACGGCTGAAAAACAATGTCTCGACGATCGCCGAGTCCTTCTCATCAGTCAGCGTCTTATTTGCTGATCTCTGCGGCTTCACAACTTTTTCGGAGCGAGTGGATGCTAGTCAACTTGTCGATCTGCTTGACGACATCTTCTCCGCGTTTGATCACTTAGCCAATGCATACGGGGTTGAGAAAATTAAAACGATTGGTGACGCCTACATGGCTGTCGCAGGACTTCCCGAAGCTCGTGATGATCATGCCGAAGCTGTGGCCGGCATGGGACTTGGTATGCTTGAGGCATTCAGGGGTGTGATGCGAAACCGAGGGCTTTCTATGGAAGTCCGCATCGGCATACATTCTGGTCCGGTTGTTGCAGGGGTCATTGGAAAACACAAATTCTCATATGACTTGTGGGGCGACACTGTTAATACAGCGAGTCGCATGGAGTCTCACGGAGAACCCTCTCGAGTCCACGTGTCTCAAGCAACCTACGCCTTGCTGAAAGATCGTTACCGATTTACAGATCGGGGCGAAATGATGGTCAAAGGAAAAGGCATGCAGCAGACATATTTTCTTCTCGGTCGCAACGAAAATCCATCTTAGGGAATCACGTTAGATTCGGCACGCTCCAACCCAACATCGTTGCGGAAACAAACTGGTTGCTTAATAGCTTGGTTTCATAAGGCTAAGATCCTACATGACAGAACCGGAAATCTCTCCTGTCGGCACAGCATTTACATGGGTCGGCCGAATCACTGCCATAGGGTTAATCATGGTGCTTCCAGGGGT
>JBDOMQ010000053.1:0-12218 GCA_039831725.1 Pirellulales bacterium | reverse complement strand
ACTCGAAGCAAGGAAGAAAATCCTGAACGAAATGAGTCTCGATGTCGATCGCTGCCTTGCTGACATTCTTATTCCATCGGGCGTAAACCTCAAGAAATTGTCCAATATAATTGATGATTATCAGCGACTGATTGACACGAATCTGCTCTGGGTTCGTAGTGACAAACCAGTTGGGATTTCCGAGATTACTCGTCTACTGACAGTCATTAAGCAAATCAAAGCACACCCGATGACTGAGGTCGTGAACTCATTTTGGAATAACGTCAAGTCACGACCGTACCTCGCGTTCTCCTTCCTCCTGATAACCTTGGCGATCGCCTTACCATATAGATTCTTTATCCACAGAATCACATTAATGAGCAGTTCAATCAGTGGTTCCAACGCCATGCGTCTTTGGCCAACGATTCAAGGAGTCTGCTACACCATTCTTGCCGCACTTCCCGTGTGGTTTGCGCTGACTGCCATCTCCTGGTTTCTTGGCCACTATGCCGAACCAGAGTCAACAGAATCATCCATTGCTGATGCAATCGCGGTAACCGCATTAGTGTTTCTTCCGCTCGAAATCCTACGCCAACTCATACGACCACATGGCATAGCCGCTGCCCACTTTGGCTGGCCCGAAGTGGTCATTAAACCACTTGGGCAGGCCGTTCGCCGGTTTGGATGGATAGGGCTCACACTTGTCTTCCTCGCAACCTTTCTCCTTCTCGAACGGTATGTCCACCGTGAGATTTCCGCACTGGCGCGAGTGGTCTTTGCAATATTAATGGTCTTCATTACAAGCACGCTGTGGAGCCTGTTAGGAAAGAAAACGGGCGTTGTCGCAGGGCTTCAAGCAACTCAACCAGACAGCCTTCTTGCGAAACTGACATGGATCTGGCGACCACTCCTCATTGCAATTCCTGTTTTCCTGGCTGGACTGAGCCTCTCCGGCTACGCCTATGCAGCGGGGCAATTAACCATTTCACTCTATCAAACCATATGGCTTGCCGTTGGCGCGTCTGTCCTTCAAGGTATCGCTGAACGTTGGCTTCTTGTTTCAAAACGGCGAATTGCGTTACGACAACTGAAAGAACAGGTTGCGATAAAAGAACAGGCCGAAGCGTCTGGCGCAGAGGCTGACATTCTTGATGTCAATCAAATGAAGTTGTCTGCGATCGATCAACAGACGCATCGTCTTATCAATGCGGCGGTGATCATTGTGCTCTTCTTTGGACTCATCTGGATCTGGGGTCCGGTACTGCCGGCGTTGTCATTCCTTGATTCCATTATCCTCTGGCAGGAAACCGCACCAGATGGAACCGTTGTGAGCACCGTAGCCTTAAGTAACGTTCTTATTGCTTTACCAACATTGCTGATCACATTCGTGCTTGTCCGAAACACGCCCGGACTCCTCGAGGCACTCATCCTTCAGCGACTTCCACTCGATAATGCTGCACGATATGCAATGAACACACTGATAAGCTACATATTTGCTTTCTGTGGTGTGATTGTTGTTGCAGGAACGCTGGGGCTCCGTTGGAGTAGTGTTCAATGGCTCGCTGCTGGGCTTAGTGTAGGCCTTGGCTTTGGTCTCCAAGAAGTCGTTGCCAATTTCGTCTGTGGGTTAATTGTTCTTTTTGAGCAACCAATTCGTGTTGGAGATGTTGTCACAATTGATACTGTAACGGGTATCGTTTCTCGTATTCGCATGAGAGCAACAACAGTCACAACCTATGACAGACAAGAATATGTAATTCCTAACAAAGATTTGATCACAGGACGTGTCATCAATTGGACGCTGTCGGACTCTGTCAACCGGTCATTGGTTCGAGTTGGTGTCGCCTATGGTACAGACACACGACGCGTTGGTAGTCTTTTGAAGGAAATTTGTCTCCAGACACCTTATATCCTAAAAGAACCTCCTCCAATTATTACCTTCGACGAGTTTGGCGATTCTACGTTGAACTTTGCCGTGCGGTTCTATCTCGCCAGTTTAGACAATCGTTTTGCAACAGTGAACGAACTTCACAATGCAATTGCCGAACGCTTTGCGGAAGAGAATATCGAAATCGCCTTCCCACAGATGGATGTCCATGTGAAATCGGAGGGGCCAGAGGTTCCCCCAAGCTAACAGGTATACAGGCGAACTGATTCTGAGTGTCATACTTCACGCTGTGCCAAATGTGTTCATACCATCGGCCCAGGGAGTTCCGTCACAGGCCCATCGGTCGTCTCAAAAGGCTTTTCGCACACAACATCCAAAAGACTTTTCAAGCAAAAAACACATAGTTTCGCGGGCTTCGTTACAGGTTTCATTTTTTCATTTCTGCTTTCCCACTGCCCGCTTTTATGAGCACCCATGACGAACGTATATCCTGCATGGTACGCTCTGCCCCCATGTACCCGTCAGGTAGGCGGACTTGGCGGAATCCCTCTGGAAACTTGACAACTAATTGGAATAACCGATGCACATATCACTGAGTAAAACTTCCCCTTGGCGGATGGGAGTGGTGGCGGGTATTTTTTGCCTTCTGCAAGCAACTCCGCTTATTGCCTCTGACAATACTGTTCCAACGGTAAACGGAGCCGACACTGCATGGATGATTGTGGCAACAGCTCTTGTTTTGTTCATGACGCTTCCTGGCCTTGCTCTTTTTTATGGTGGTCTCGTTCGATCAAAAAATGTTCTTTCAGTGCTCGTGCAATGCTTTGCACTAGCTGGTGTCATGACACTTCTCTGGGTCGCCTATGGATATAGCCTTGCCTTTTCAAACGGTGGGGACTTCCAAAAATTTATTGGCGGCTTTGACCAGATTTTCCTCAAGGGAATTTCTGTTGAGAGCGTAAGCGGTTCTATTCCAGAATCACTTTTCGCCGCGTTTCAAATGACGTTTGCAATCATTACACCGGCTCTTATCGTTGGCGCATTTGCTGAACGCATGAAGTTCTCCGGAATGATGCTCTTTAGTATTCTCTGGTTTACATTCTCGTACCTCCCCATTTGCCACATGGCCTGGGCAGGTGATGGTGCTCTGTTTGCTGACTGGGGTGTCCTTGACTTTGCGGGTGGCACAGTTGTTCACGTGAACGCTGGAATCGCCGGTCTCGTTACATGCATTCTCCTTGGACCGCGTAAAGGGTTTCCAAAGGAGCCAATGCGACCACACAACCTCCCTTTTACGGTGATGGGCGCTGGCATGCTGTGGGTCGGCTGGTTCGGATTTAATGCCGGAAGTGAACTTGCTGCCGACGGAACTGCCGCTATGGCTTTGTTAGTCACTCACATAGCCGCAGCAACTGCCGCAACCGTCTGGATGCTCATCGAGTTATGGGCACATGGCAAAGCGTCTGCGCTCGGCATAGCAACTGGTGCAGTCGCTGGCCTAGTTGCAATTACTCCAGCGAGTGGCACGGCTGGACCACTCGGTGCAATAGCCCTTGGAGCAATTTCCTCTTTGTTGTGCTACTACTTTGCAACCACAATCAAACATAGGTTTGGGTATGACGACAGCCTCGATGTCTTTGGTGTACACGGCATCGGTGGCATTGTAGGTGCTATCCTTACAGGAGTTTTCGCAGCGGAACAATTTGGTGGCGCTGGCATGGAGCACGAATTGATTCAGACGCAGGTCTGGTACCAAACCCTTAGCGTTGTTGTAACCATTGCCTGGAGCGGCATCGTTTCAGTTGTTGCCTATATTATTGTCAACCAACTCGTAGGTATGCGAGTAAGCGTGGAGACGGAACAAATGGGTCTTGACCTGAACGAACATCAGGAACAGGCATACGACCTCGTCTGACCCATCTTGCTCTCACAAGGACCAGCAGCCCGTCGATTCAAGGAAGACCGACGGGCTGCTCTCTTTGTCTCTTACCGCATCCTGAAAACGACACGGCGTTGTGTTATTTCGCTTTCAAACGAATGTCTTTGAACTCGGTCCACATGGGCTTCCCTGCGTGGAGTTGCAACCCAATGACTCCTTTTTCACGAACAGTCGCAGGGTCGTGATTAACAAAGTCTATCACCTGACGTCCGTTTAAGTAGTGGCGTATATGATTGCCTTGAGCCACAATCACAACATCGTTCCAACCATCTAAATTAAAAAGTTTTTGGAACTGGGGTTCGTCAATTAGCATTCCTGTAACTTCTTTCTCACCTTCTGCGTTACGAATGCACTTCTCGCCGATATTACAAAGTCGTTTGCCTTTTCCCTTTTCGTCATAGATGAATGCCGAAACATTTGGAAAATTAATTTCATTCCGGACTTCATGCTGATACCCGGCAAGAACCCAATCATTTTTTTGTTCTCTTAACCATTCGGATCGATACTGGATGCCCGAGTTATTTGTTGCATTACACCGAAAGGACAGCCGCAGCTCAAAGTCTTCGAATTCCTCTGGTACATCGCCCGAACCCTTGTAAATGAGAAATGTATTTCCTTTTGCTGAATCTTTGGCCGTTGTTTCTCCATGAATTACACCATCCCGCCGTACACTCCAGAGTCGTGAATCACCTACCCAACCGGCCAAGTCTTTCCCGTTGAAAAGTGACCTCATGCCGGACGGTTCAGCCATTTCAGCTACCACTTCGACTGACATCTCATCCGCTCGAACGTCATGGATTCCACTGAGATATAAGACAACGAGAAGAATACTGCAATATATTCGCACCATTAGGACCTCCTTAGAACTGTGATTTATTTTTTGTTTCCCAAGGTATGCTACTACTCAAAGGAATGTGCAGCACCCAGCAGCAACGGAGCCTCCATATACCTCTCATGTTTGTTACGAGAAAAGCCCTACCGTGAAAAATTCAGCCTGGGATCTCACCCAATACAATGCTATCTCCTTCTGGGCTTTCTGTCGTTCTCAATTTGATGAGGCGATAGTTTCTGCGAAACATCCATTCCATGTGGCAACTGTGAGTACTGTTACAACGAATGGAATACCGCGTTCACGTTCTGTCGTGCTTCGTCATTTTGATTACAAAGCCCAGGAGATTTCCTTCCATACAGATCTGCGCTCGCCAAAAATCAAAGATCTTCGGACTTGCAGCACACTCTGCCTGCATTGGTACGATCCGGCGTCACGTGTTCAAATACGCCTCATTGCATCGGCTACAGTTCATCATCAGGACGGACGAGCCGAGCAGGCGTGGAATGCTTCTCGAACGACAAGCCGTGCCTGTTATGGAACCCCGAACGCACCTGGCAGGACCATGAACCAGTTCCCACCTGCTCCTGCCATCCCTGAAGCCGATGACCACACTGGCTACGCCCACTTTGTAGTTGTAGCCTGCCGTTTTGACGAACTAGACGTTCTTACACTTCACGCATCTGGCCATCAGCGTGTCCTTCTCTCTCTCAAGCACGACCCAGCATCCTGGTCGGTTATTGCTCCTTAAAAGAAACGACGACGTGTATCCATGACAAAACTCGCTCTGCATTGGCAAATCGCAATTGGCATGGCCATCGGTGCCATCGTTGGAGTCACCCTCAATATCTACGGGGGCACACGAACGACTGTCGTTCAGGGTGAACAACTCCCCTCTACACTCAGCACGCTTCAGATATATGACTCACCAAACCACATTACGATTCATTGGACAACAGTCTCCGGGGAAGAAAACACAGCACTCGTCGATGGAACACGAAAAACTCCAGGTGCCGCAGCCACGGTCGAAGAACTCCGCCATACTCAACCAGAAGTGGCTTCCTGGTTTCAGCGATTCGGACGCAGTACAGCCCGAACGGTCGGGGAGACTGCCCAACACGTTGGCAATCTGTTCCTTAGGCTCCTGCAGATGGTTGCCGTCCCTCTGATAATTACATCACTTATCTGCGGGATTACAGGACTCGGTGACGCTGCAAGCTTGGGTGGTATGTTTTTACGCACAATTTTGTATTACGTCTGCACAAGTGCAGCTGCAATCACAATTGGGTTGGTCGCAGTTAATTTCTTTAGACCTGGTATTACAGAAACTGCCGCACCACCTGTGGAGGCAATAAAAACTGGTGGCCAGTCTCTCGGGACGCTGCTCTTTGAGCAGGTTGAACGCATGATTCCAACGAATCCAATCGCAGCGATTGCAGACTCACATTTCCTCTCAATTATCTCCTTCACACTGGCATTCTCAATATTCGCCGTGATTGTGGGTGGCAAAACACTTCGTGCCGTCCGTACAGCAGCAGAAGCTGGTTTTGAAGTTATGATGGCAATGACGATGGCCATTATTGGCTTAGCACCTCTTGGTGTTTTATGCCTCATGCTTTTTGTGACCAGTACACAAGGTCCTGCAGTATTTAAATCCCTTTTCTGGTATCTACTAACTGTCATCGCGGCATTAATGACACATGCCCTGATTGTGTTGCCACTCATCCTGAAATTTGTGGCCCGCCGTGATCCAATTGCCTATGCAAAAGCGCTCTCTCCGGCCCTCCTCACAGCCTTTAGTTCAGCCTCATCAAATGGCACCTTGCCCCTTACCATGGCCTGCGTCGAAAATAGAGCAGGCGTTGATAATCGCGTATCCTCATTTGTTCTGCCGCTCGGTGCGACCATCAATATGGATGGCACTGCACTCTACGAAGCCGTCGCAGTCCTTTTCATTGGCCAACTTTACCACGGGGCAGTCCTTCCTCTCGAACAGCAATTGATCGTTGCGGTGACTGCATTGTTGGCAAGTATTGGGGCGGCCGGCATTCCTCACGCTGGGCTTGTCATGATGATTGTGATCTTGCAGGCAGTGGGTCTTCCTATCGAAATGCAGGGGATCATTCTTGCAGTTGATCGCGTGCTGGATATGTTCCGCACGAGTGTCAACGTTTGGAGTGATTCCTGTGGCTGTGCCGTTGTGGAATCGCTTGAACGACGCTCCAGAACCCTAACGCCAGTCACAACCACGTAACGATCCAACAAATCTCGGAGGCTAAAGGATGAAGAATATGACACGAATGACGCTTGCTCTGCTACGACGACTCGCAGGTTTTTTTATCGCTGGCGTACTGGCAATTCTGCCAGTTGTGGTCACGGTTGCGGTCGTTGTCTGGGTTGTTGAATACCTTGAGTACCTTTGTGGACCAGAGACCTTCATCGGCCGGCAACTCACAGCCATTGGCATGCAGGTCGGCAAAGACGCAGCGACACCATATTTCCTGGGGTGGTCGGTGGTCATCCTCGTTGTTTTCGCGGTTGGACTCCTCGTAGAATTGGGAGCAAAAAAATGGATTGGTAAAACAGTCGAGAGCGCATTTAAACAAATTCCAATCGTTGGGAGCATTTACAGCACAAGCCGCCAAATGATCGATATGATTGGCCCAAACGAAAACGATGCCATGAAGGGCATGACGCCTGTTTTCTGTTCTTTTGGAAAAGAATCTCCATCACGAGTTCTCGCTCTTCTAGTTTCTCCTGAACGATACAAAGTGCTGGATCGCGACCATCTTATCGTCATTATTCCGACCGCGCCAGTTCCCTTTGGTGGCGCTATGATGTTTATACCTGTTGAAAATGTTGTACCAGCAGGTATGCCAATTGACGGACTGATGAGCATGTATCTGTCCATGGGCGCCACCGCCGGTCAATTCATGGAAACACAGACATCCCAAGATGACACGTCACACTAACTCAGTAATCTGGCTCTCGATCCTGTTGGCATGTGCAACAGGCTGTCATACCAGTGCAGGGAAAGAAGGAATATCTATGCCGGCAACCGTTGGAACAAAAGCACCAGACGTCAGCCTTCATCTCCATGATGGAAGCACTGTGAACCTTTCTGATTTCGAGAAGCACCAATCGGTTGTACTGTTCTTTTACCCGAAGGACAACACGCCGGTATGCACAAGCGAAGCCTGTTCCTTCAGGGATGCCTACTCAGACTTAACAGGTCTTGATGCTGTGGTCATTGGGATCAGCAGCGACACACAAGACAGCCATAAAGAATTTGCTGAGAAATATTCTTTGCCCTACCTCTTGGCAAGTGACACTGACGGGACTTTACGAAAAGCCTTTGGTGTAACCCGCACTCTTGGAATATTACCGGGCAGAGCAACATACGTAATCGACAAAAACGGAGTCGTACGCCTCGCATTTTCTAGTCAATTTTCTGCAGCCAAACATGTAGCCAAAGCGAAAGAGACTCTTAGCAACCTCAACCTAACGAACAGAAAACAGCATGGCAGTATTTGATTTTTCATTTGAAGTGAATGCACCGTTATCTGTGGTTCGGGCATTCCATCACAACACCTCTGCCCTCAAACAACTAACACCACCACCAACCATTGTTCAGATACAATCTGTTGAACCACTCGCAGAGGGATCTGTGTCACGATTCACACTTTGGGTTGGGCCACTTCCTTTACGATGGACTGCGGTACACAAAAACGTCACTAAAAATGGCTTTACCGACGTTCAACACAGTGGTCCCGCGGCAAAGTGGGAGCACACTCATTCGTTTTCCGAAATTGACGCAAACCATACACAAGTCAATGAACACATTGAATATGATCATAAAAGGGGACTATGGGGCATTGTAACGAGGCTTCTCTTTTCGTATCCAAATCTGTATTTCATGTTTTGCTATCGTCGTTGGATCACGAGAAGAGCCTGTCACAGAATGGCATTAGAAGCACCAAGCCAGCGTATGTAGCCTCAGAAAAACAAAACACTTATTGGAACGCATACATGCAACCCAATTGGGACGAAAGGTATCGTCAAGGGGATACGCCCTGGGACAAAGGGAGTGCGTCACCGGCATTGATCGCCTGGCTCCAAGAGAATCCCGGACTCATGAACGGTTCCGTGCTTATTCCCGGGTGCGGAACTGGGCATGACGTTCGCGCTATAGCATCTGCTGAGCCGAAGTCTTTTCCACTTGGGATTGATATCTCGCAAACAGCTATTCGAGAGTGCCGTCAAAAAAAAGTTGTTGGCCACGAACGATATGAGGAAGAAAATCTTTTCTCATTACCGAAAGAATTGTTGGGGACATGTGACTGGCTATGGGAACACACATGCTTCTGCGCAATTGATCCCAGTAAACGCTCGGCTTATGTATCTGCTGTCGCAGCATGCCTCAAACCCGGTGGATCACTTCTCGGCATTTTCTACCTGAACCCACGTAGGAACGACAGCCGCCCAGACAATGGTCCACCACACGGTACAACCATTGAGGAATTGGAATCGCTCTTTCTTGGAGATGGCGTCTTCTCGATGGAAAAGACAATGGCACCGAGCACGTGCTACCCCGAGAGAGAGGGTCGCGAACACCTTCTCCTACTCCGAAGAACCCGAAAAGGGAACGATTCCTAGCGTGTTTTAGGCCACTTTAGCTCCAGTGATTCGCTCGAACCAAATCGCCATATCCACAGCCTCAAACAGACTGCTAAAATACCCGTAGTTGGGTATTCATACCTGACGAACGAGGTTTCTGACTCCTGTCAGAATGGTTCGCTCGGCGGCAGTCAGTGCAGTGGTTGCGACTGCTGAGAGTCTCGTAGTAAAGGAGGTGATCCAGTGACGTATGGTGACTGTACAGGTGAATGTTTAGGTGGGTTTTCCTACTGAACAATCCGCCTGGTTGATGAGCACGTACCTTCAGGTGCGCGACTCTTCTCAACGGCATTCATTAAGATAACTGCCGCCCCTTTTTGGGGCGGCAGTTTTTTTTCAGTGTATAGTCTTGTTCATGACACAACAGGTATCCGCCGACACCACAGCCAGACGGAACGTTCGCCTCTTCATGGCATTCCGGATCCTTTTCAACATCCGGTTTTACTACCCCGTTTTTATGGTGATGTTTCTTCGCTATGGAATCACCCTCGAGCAGTTTGGCCTGCTCAATGCTGTTTGGGCCATTGTGATTGTGCTGCTCGAAGTTCCCTCTGGAGCACTCGCCGATCTTCTTGGCAGAAAAGCGCTTCTTGTTGCGGCGGCTATCATGATGACACTAGAAATGTTGCTCATCGCAGTTGTTCCCATCGGGTCATCCTGGGTATTCCCTGCTCTTCTTCTTAACCGCATCCTTAGTGGCGCAGCTGAGGCATTCGCGTCCGGAGCCGATGAAGCACTTGCCTTTGATTCTTTAAAAGCGGCCGGGAAAGATGGAGACTGGCCGCGGGTCCTCGAACGTCTCATGCAAGTCGGTGGACTTGCTACGATTTTTGCTATGGTCACCGGATCACTTGTTTACAGCCCCGACCTTTTTCAGGCAGCAATCAACTGGGCAGGCTACCAGACTTCGATAACGCTCGATGACACGTTCCGTCTCCCAGTCTGGCTCACCTTTTTCTCAGGATGCGGGGCAATTCTTGTCACCCTATCAATGCGAGAGTTGCCAACTACGAAAACAAGCCAACACGTCACGCTGCTCGATCCTTTCAAGCAAACATTCCAGACTGGCCGGTGGATTCTTGCGAATCCGTTGGTGCTTGTTGTCATTGCGGCGGGTGTACTCTTTGACCAACCAATTCGACAATTACTTGTTGTCTCGAGTCAACTTTATGCCCGAATTGATATACCGGTACTCTACTTTGGTATCATCAGTGCCGGAACTGCTGTTATTGGACTACTCGCTGCGTCGCCCATGCGACGCCTTGCAACAAGCCAATCGCCGCAAACCAATTTCCGTCTTCTTTTTGGCAGTGTTACCTTTGGGCTTCTTGGCACTGCACTGCTTATCCCATGGTGGGGCGTTGGCTTTTTTATGCTTCTCTCATTATCTATGCGGCTCTTGATGTTTCTACAGAGCCACTACCTGAACCAATTGGTTGACTCCAAACATCGTGCAACAGTGCTAAGTTTTCGCGGCTTAGCGGTGAACGTTAGCTACGGATTTATGAGCATCGCGTTCGCACTAGCGGTGACGGCAGTGGAAAAAGCTGACCCAACAACGACTCAAACAGCCGCCTTCGATTGGGTCATCCGTTTGCTTCCCTGGTATTTTCTTTTCGCGGCACTTTTGTTCCTGGCGTGGGCCCGACGACGCGTCCGGAATGACCCTCGGATAACATTGGCTGACGGATTCGCACTCGCTACTGATTCGTCCAACGACACTCGTACACCATGCCCTCCTTCGGCGTAATGACCGACCACCCAATTAACGAACCGAAAGGATGATCGATTGAAAATCGCGGATCCATCGGAATCGGTGGAGAGGACTTGTCGGCTGGATATCGGACGAGCTTATAGGTTGAGTACGGCAACTCTTCCGGGAACAGAAGCCATGAAGTAAGCAGTTCCGTACGCTTGTTGACAAAGAATGGCAACTGGCCGGTCATTGAGCGAGGCACGGTCGCTGTTGTCATAGCCTGCAGTGTCACCCGTTCACCAATCGGCACATTGGAAAGATCAAAAGCCACCTGATGTTTTGCATGCAACGGATTGCCACCGTCGTCCTCTGACTCTTCTGAATGAACCACTCGTTTAAAGTCTCCTTGCGGCTGATTTGCTGGCTGCCGAATCTCAAGAACATTCATTGGAAACACGCCAGTAAAGACAACACGCCGGTCACCATCATAATTTTCGTTAAGACGTACAACGATTCTGTCCCACGCAGTTACAGTACCACGCGCTGATTCATCGCTTGCATTCGGATCAAAGTTACGAAGATCGAAAATCCTACTTTGGGAAAGCACTTCAACACCTTCCAGTTGAGAAGTCACCTCGCCCGTTACTTCGCCTAGTTGAGCAACCTCCCAATCTGAGGCTACAGTCCCTTCTACAAGATCGAGGATCTGCCGAATGTCTGGGTCTCCTAAGGCAATCGAATCAATCATTGTCGTGAGAAGCTCGGTGTGCTTCCGGAGTCTGTAGACGTAGACCGGGCCACATAAAAAAAACAAAAATGCAATCGCAATAAATACATACGTGGGCCAATCTTGAAAGTCGAAAAGTGTTGACCAAACCTTCCGGCAACTCGAAGTGCGTAGCTGCCTTGAGTTTTCAGTTGCGATGGAGGGGCCTCGTACCGATGCGAGTTTTTTTCCATCAGCCACATTCTGGGAATGTTGAGTTTCAGGACGCGGGTCCCATGGTGCGATCGCATCGTCATCCTTTGTACTCAGCCCAATCTCGCGACAGATTTTTTTTGTCACCTCGTACCCATGACGAACCAATGCATTCACTTCATAGTCCGAGAACCTATCGAGATCTGTACGAATTGACTGCACCTCCGCCTGAACGACGGGGTGTTGTGCTGTTGGATCTTCTTTCCGTGAGACAATCTCCGTGATGGGCAG
>JBDOMQ010000035.1:0-2545 GCA_039831725.1 Pirellulales bacterium | reverse complement strand
AACTCATTGCATAAGCCGTTATCTTACGTTTAAACAAGTGAAATTTATGATATCACGCAATCGACGTCGTTTTTTACAGGCCTGCAGTACAGCATCGATCGCTGCTCTCGCCGCACCCACGGTGGCTGTTGACCACTTTCAACGAGTAAATCCTCGAATCAAAGGAGTGTCGCTGAGTGCGTATTCGCTCAGGCGTCACATGCAGTGGTGGAAGGGTGATCGAACTGATGAACACCTCGACATTCTTGGTTTTCTGGAGTACTGCGCGAGGCTCGGGCTCGACGGTGCGGAGCTGACCTCGTACTTCTTTCCTTCGCCACTGGAGGTCACGTACATCAATCAGGTGAAACGCCGCGCCCATTTGCTTGGGATTGATATCACGGGCGGAGCAATGGGTAATACCTTTGTGCATCCTCCGCAGAGTGATCTTGGTCGGAAAGAAATGGAATACTTTCAATCCTGGAACGCTCACTTTGCCGACTTGGGATCCCCAGTCGGTCGTATTTTCGCCGGGCGCGGAAAGCTCCAAGCCGGAACAGAGGACCAGGACATGGCCGAAGTTAGCGCCAATCTTGAACAGGCCGTAACGTACGCTGAGAAGCATGGTGTGATGTTGGGACTTGAGAATCATGACATCATGAAGAACATCGATAATCTGTTGCACGTGATCAGTGCGATCGATTCACCATGGCTTGGTGTCACGTGGGACTCAGCAAATCTAATGGCTACACCGAATCCCTATACCGAACTCGCAAGGATCGCCCCGCATGCAGTGACTGCGCAGCTGAAGGTGATGACTCAGGTAAACGGCAAACCAACACCAGCCGATTTCACTCGGATGCTGGAACTCCTACATGATGCAAAGTATCGGGGTTATGTCGTTTTGGAATATGAAGAAAAGGAAGAGCCATACGACGCCATTCCCACCTTTGTCAAACAAGTCCGTAAGACACTTTCTGATATGAACTGATCAAAAAAGAGGAACACTTCGAATGAAACAAGAGTATGTCCTGCAGCATTAACGGCGGCAGATTGACCAGTCTGTAGGTGATTGAAATAACGAAATGAGTCGCTCTACGCAGCATGATACAACAATTCATAATGTAAAGCTCATTTCTGGCTTGCTGTATTGGCAATAATGTCCTGCCGAACAGAAATAAGGAACGTGGAGAAAAGGACATAAGTTGGTGTAATCTAAAGTCTTCGTAAGAAAACCTCAAAAGACGCGCAGTCTGTTCAGAGGATGGGGGGTAAAAGCATGAAAATAACACGTAAGTTATCCGTCAGCCTCGTTCTGGCCGTCAGCTTTACTGTCATCAATAGTGTGCAGGTGACTGCCGTGGCAGCTGAGTTTTCAATGAAGCAGGAGCCGACTGGCGATATTGCCATTTACATCGATGACCAGCTGTTCTCTCGATACGTCACGTCGGACAAAGTTTCTAATAAGTGTTACTTCTGGCCAATCGTTGGTCCGGGAGGCATCAAGATGACACGTGCCTATCCCATGCAGAACGTCGAGGGTGAGAAGCAAGATCATCCGCATCATCGGTCAGTCTGTTTTGGGCTTCACAGTGTCAATGGGTTCAATACATGGCACGAAGTCTTAACATTCACAAAAAAAGGAAAGGTAGACCCTCACAAGGCGGCGCATCTTGGGCATCAGGTCCACACCAAGGTCAGCAAAGCCGAGGCATCAGGAAACACAGCAACACTCGTTGTTGAAAGTGAAAACGTCACGCCGAACGGTGAGGTCTATATGCTGCAGACCCGCACTGTGGATTTCCATGTTGCTGATAACGGTTCCCGAGTTATGGATATAGAGATTGTGCTGAAAGGCATTCAAGACGAGATCACGATTCACGACATGAAAGATTCAGGCCTCACTGTTCGTGTCGCTCACAGTATGTGTGTCGATGCGAAAGAAGGTGGTCGCATTATCAATAGCAAAGGAGACGCGAACGGAGATGCTTGGGGCAAGCGAGTGTCCTGGGTCGATTTCAATGGCCCAGTTGAAGGCAAAACGATGGGTGTGGCCATGTTGAATCATCCTGATAGCTTCCGTTATCCAACTCCCTGGCATGTACGGAACTATGGATTGTTTACAGCGAACCCGTTTGCCTTAAAAGAAGTTGCGGGTGAGAAAGATTCTGGAGACGTTGATCTTGCCAAGGGGCAGTCAATCACGCTTCGGCACCGAATTATCTTTCACGCTGGTGACGAAAAGACAGCAAAGATTGCTGAGGCATGGAAAGCGTATACGAAGTAAGAGAACATTGGACTGATTACGATTCATTTTTATCACGGGGTATTTCAGACATGGCACAAACAACACGACGACAGTTTTTTCAGACAAGCGCACTCGTGAGTGGATCATTTTTTATCGGAGGGACAAAAGCCTCCGGTGACGTGATTGGTGCGAACGAACGAGTCCGCCTTGCTGTGATTGGCCTTCACGGCCGAGGTAAGTCGCATTTGGCAGGGTTTGGGAAACTAAAAAATGTTGAAATCGCTTCAGTGGTCGACCCAGATGAAAACGTGCTGAATC
>JBDOMQ010000272.1:0-2549 GCA_039831725.1 Pirellulales bacterium | reverse complement strand
CGTCAATCACCCACAGGGTCTCAATCAGCATGTACAAATGCGCTTATTCGTATATTTACTAAAAAACAACCTAGTGATTTTCAGGCTGGCCTAGATGGAATCATGGCCGGCCTCTTTCTTGCTATGGGAGAACATGCTCTACCAATTTTAGAGCGTCAAAATATTTTTGAGAACGAGGCGAGCCCTGTCAGTCAGCGACATCTGCTTCAAGCATTACGTTTTTGCTGGGAATATCCCTCTGACACTATTCCCCGAACAGAAGTCACTTTAATCACTCGTAGACTCCTCACCATCCCACACCTCACACGTGAAGTGATTGTTGACTTATCACGGTATCAGGATTGGGAATTCCGTAAACAAGTCGTTGCGACGTGGAATACTTTTGGGGCTGAGGATCCACTCATTCGGCCTGCTATTATTGGGTATCTCTTAGCATGCCCATCAGAAAAAAGCGCTTCCCTGCTTGCTCAACTCAGGGAGAAAAATATGGAAGTATTCGACAAGGCCCGACAAGCGTCAGCTATACCCTTTCCTGCTGCTGCTCCTTAGTGCTTCCTCGATCGTACGTCGAACGATTGAATATCGTGAGCAAAGCTGTGAAATATGCGTGACAACGAGCCACATAACCGTGATGCCCGTCCAGTTGTTACTGTAGTTGTGTTTCAGCAGCAGAGTCCGGATTTATTACTGCTGTAGCCGCTGGGGTCACTGGTTCTTGCCAACCAGTCATGACAATATCTGCATCTCTCTGCTGCAATCGCTTTGTATCGTCTGCAGTTGAAATCGAATCGATAGCTGATTTCTTTGTTCCTTGAAACGACGACAGGTTTATCTCTTCGCCAGGGAAGCCATGTGCCGCTGCTGGGAAACTAGGTGTATCATTTGGTATCGGTGTTGGAAGCTCTTCGGCATTGAAATCTCGAGGCAATGTCGCTGGTAATTCACGTGTCGCTGGATCGCGTGGTGGCATCTGCTGTGCATTAGCCGCCGCACCAACTGCCTCAAATTGCTGAGTTATCGGACCACGACTGAATACTCCTGGACGAGAGTGACCATAATCTAGATAGAGACTGGCGTCTCGCTGACGTGCTCTCCTATGGGCATCAAAATAAGCCTTCCCTGGCCATGGTCCTTCTGAAAGAAAAACGCCATTATATTCGAGCAATGATCCCTTACGGAAATGGAACTGTGCTATCGATCGGTTGTAATCAACGAGTGATCGGAAATAGGCACTTTCTGCCTGAGCTCTTCTTCGCTGGGCATCAAGCAGCTGATCAAAGGTTGTTGTACCGGCATCATAAGCAGCCTGTACTGCTTCAACCTGTCGCTCGGCAGCTACACGTCGATTAAAATTCGTCTGTGCAAGGGCAAAGTTTGTATCAATATTGCGTATTGCTTCGACAAGTGCGTGTGATACCTCCAGCTCCTCGTCTTGGAGTTGAGCCCGTGTCTTTGCTAACTGCAGTTGATGATGCCGTACCGTTGCCAGTTCACGACGAAAACCGAGTGGCATCAAGAACTGTGCGCCAGCTTGCCATTCTTGAAATTCTCCGTGAAAAAGCGTGGCGTATGCATTCGTTCCCTCAAGTGGATCTGCTCCATTGGCACCGTACGAATTATTGCCACCGAGAAGATCATGACCCGTACCTAAGAACCGCCATCTTCCAATAAGGTCAAGTCGCGGCAGAATGAGATTCTTCGCTGCGGTTAGCTCAAGTTCTCGCTGCTTGATTCTCCATTTCTGTCGACGGAGTTCAGCTGAGCGAGAGAGTGCTTCTACAAGAGATTGGTGCCAATCAAAGGTAACTCTCGCAGTCGTTGGTTCGTCGGCTGGTCGTATCAGCCGGCCATCTGAGGAAGATATGCCCATCATATAACGCAGCCTATTCTCCGCACTAAACACCGAGTTGAGCGCCTGCTCAACTTCACTGCGAAAGAAGAAGTATTGCTCTCGCGCCTGAGCTTCTTTGTCTGCTTCACCGCCCCGTGATTGTTCAACGTAAAGCGCATGCACTCGACGCCATGCCTCCAGTGCACTGTCACGACCTACTTTTCGGGCTTCTAGGTCCCGAAATGCAAAGTAAAGCTCCCAATAGGCCTGCTCGGTATCACTAATCAGATTTCGAACACCAATTTCAAAATCAGCGAGTGAAATATCTGCACTCACTCTCGCGAGAAGAACACCTCGGAAATTAGGTCTTCCATACAGGTTCTCAAAAGCATCTGGGCCTGCAATTCGGTTGTAAGTTAAGCCTGCACCTTGGAGGAGGGGCTGCTGAAATGAAAAGTCGTAATTAGTCGTCCATGTTGATGGCACACCCTGTTGTCGAATTGGGGAATTATTATTGTCATACAAAGTTTCATTCGCGAGTCCAAATGTCGCACCAGTAGCTGTGCGCTTTTGTAAACCGGTTGTCCAATTCCCGGTATCACCAAGAAGATGCTGCTGGAATATTGCCGTTCCAAACCCCCCCCCAACATTCTGCGGCTGATTTTGACGATCCCATGTCAGCGAACTTGAAAGCTGTACATCAAATTGTGCGAGTGCA
>JBDOMQ010000139.1:0-12333 GCA_039831725.1 Pirellulales bacterium | reverse complement strand
AAATCCCACGGAGCTGGCGCAGACAGAGCAGATGGAAAGCAATGGCAGGACCCGGCCGGTGGTTCGGCCTCAGGGCCGCAACCTGTTCCACTCCCAGCAAGCTGCAGTCGCGCGTTTGCAGTATGCAGTTACTCAGGAATCAAGTCTTGCGATTCTTTGTGGGCCCGGTGGTTCTGGGGTATCAACTGTTTTGAGCACCTTCTCTTCTTATATCCAGCATGTAACACATGTTGTTCAGATTGATTTGAAGACATTGGAGGCAGTTTCAAAAATTGCGACGTCTATAAAAAGTGAGGCGATTGTTTTCGTAATCGATAATTGCCATCTGGCATCAGACGGCATGTTAGCGTCAGTTTCAGAGGCTATATGGCAGCAATCACCACAAGCATCTGTCGTTCTTGGTGGTCGTGGGCGATTGTTAACGCTCCTAGCACGAGATCGTGGGTTGTTAGATAAGGTTTTGTTGAGGTCGGTTATACATCCGTTTTCACTCGCTGAGACACGGGCTGTCGTTCAGTCACAATTGAGCAATAACGGCCTGTTCTGCTCGGAAGCAGTGACCGAAGTCATTCATGAAGTAACAGCAGGTATAGCGGGAAATATCTTTCGTCTCATTGGCATGACGCAAGTTGTCGGCGGAGAGCATTCTGGTCGACCAATTGAGGTGGCTGATATCGAACAAATCCACGAACGACTTTATGCCGCCGCGGCATGAATGTTTTCTGTGCGTAGCGAAGGAGCTCCATTGAGTTCTGCTTCCCCGCTAACCATATCATTAAATAGTCTGTTCACGTCGATTTGATCAGGGTTTGTGACTGGCCACGTCTTCTTTGCAAACTTCGGTAACACCAGAACGGATTGTTTTTCAGGCAGTGTCTGTTTGTCCATTAAAGAAGTCCCTGCAAGTGGCTGGAATCCGGTGTTTACCTGATCTGGCTCTGAAAACGCAGATGTGTTTGTTACAACAGTGTTGAGTTTGCTAATCCGGGGGGCTGTCCAACTAACGTGCGAGCGTCTCGGCGATGTTTATTGAGGAGGTTTGAAATGCAAGAATCAACAGAACCAGATCGAGCTCTACAACATTCGGTTGTGCCGAAGCAATTTGTGGCACCGTTTATTCTCGTCACATCACTTTTTGCGCTGTGGGGCTTTGCAAATGATATTACTAATCCGTTGGTTCGTGCCTTTAAAGAAATTTTTCTTATCTCAAATGCACAAAGCAGTTTAGTGCAGTGGGCCTTCTATGGCGGCTATGCCACGATGGCGATTCCCGCGGCGCTCCTGATTAGAAAAGTGTCCTATAAGTCTGGAATTATTATTGGCCTTCTTTTGTACGCACTAGGCGCTGCAATGACGATTCCAGCGAGTTTGATGATGGAGTTCAATGTTTTTCTTGTTGGTTTTTACATCCTGACGTTTGGGCTCGCGTTCTTAGAGACAACGGCCAATCCATATATTCTCTCGATGGGGCCACGAAGTACTGCAACGCAGAGGCTTAATCTGGCACAAGCGTTCAATCCAATTGGTTCACTTACCGGGATGGTTGTTGCCAGTATGTTTATTCTCCCAGGACTTGAGGTGTCCAAATTCCGAGACACAGAAATGAATAACCATCCGGAATATCAGACGATGTTGCCCAGCGAGGTCGATGGTCTCATAACGAAGGCTATGGAGCAGTCTGCAGAGGAAAATCCAGAAGAACACACCGCAATGGTGTCGCACGATTTAGCTGTTGTTCGGACGCCTTATGTCGTCATTGCGCTAGTTGTACTTGCGGTGTTACTGCTTTTTATTATTTCGAAGTTGCCGGATACGGGGCATGAGGAGGAGCAGATTCATCTGGCAACGCTGGCACGAAATCTGTTCACAAATTGGCAATATGTTGGGGGTGTCATTGCGCAGACGTTTTACGTTGGCGCACAAATAATGTGCTGGACATTTATTATTCACTACGGAATGACTCTCGTGGGTTTAAGTTCAGCACAGGCACAAAATTACAATATTGCCGCAATGGGTATTTTTCTTGCGAGTCGGTTTATTTGTACCTTTGTACTGAAATACGTATCACCAGGCTTATTGCTTGGCGTACTCGCTGTTGGCGGTGGTTTGCTAACTGCTGGGGCAATATTCTTGCAGGGTTATACGGGGCTTTATTGTCTTGTTGGCGTATCGGCTTGCATGTCAGTAATGTTTCCAACGATTTACGGAATTGCACTCAATGGGCTCAGTCCGAATGATGCCAAATTAGGGTCAGCCGGGTTGATTTTTGCGATTGTTGGTGGTGCGTTTATGCCGCGCTATCAAGGAGCAATTATTGACGGAGCCGGCATGACGATTGCCGGGCAGGCGCTTGAATCAGTACGACTTTCGTTCTTCCTTCCGCTTAGTTGTTTTGTCGTTATTGCAATTTTTGGTTTTGCAGTTGCAGTATGTTCTCCTAGGCCAGTTGCAGAATCCTGATCGATAGAACGTTTCATTCCACAAGAGTTTCCTAGTCGGTGAGAAATAATCCATGAGTACAGCCCCCACAGCCTGGAACGGTGTTCTTCCACGAGTTGGTATTCGGCCAACAATTGATGGTCGACTTGGTGGAGTTCGTGAATCATTAGAAGATCAGACAATGAACCTCGCCAAGCGAGTCGCAGAATTAATATCGGGCCAACTTCGATATCCAAATGGAGAAACAGTCGATTGTGTCATTGCAGAAACATGTATCGGCGGAGTTGCTGAGGCAAGCGCATGCGATGACTTGTTTCGTCGTGAAAACGTCGGTGTTTCGCTGACCGTGACACCCTGCTGGTGTTATGGTAGCGAGACCATGGACATGGATCCGCTGCGTCCTAAAGCAGTGTTTGGATTTAATGGAACGGAACGACCAGGCGCGGTGTACCTGGCTGCAGTGCTCGCAGGGCACAGTCAGAAAGGAATACCGGCATTCGGCATTTATGGCCGAGATGTTCAGGAAGCAGGTGATGCTGATATGCCTGCTGATGTACGGGGTAAAATCCTGGATTTTGTGCAGTGCGGCTTAGCTGCAGCCTTAATGCGAGGAAAAGCCTATTTGTCGATGGGTGGGACATCGATGGGTATCGCCGGTTCTATGGTCGACTATGCATTCTGGGAGAAGTGGCTCGGTATGCGAGTTGAGGACATTGATATGACCGAGTTCGTTGGTCGTATGCAGAAAGGGCAGTTTGATCCAGAAGAGTACAAACGAGCAACTGCGTGGGTGAAGGAACATTGCGTAGAGGGTGAAGATTACAATAGTCAGGAGACTCAGCGATCGAGAGAGCAGATCGATTCAGAATGGTCGGACTCTGTAAAAATGTCGTTGATCGCTCGAGATCTGATGGTTGGTAATCCGCAGCTAGCCAAGATGGGCTTGGAGGAACAGGCGCAGGGGCACGGTGCAATTGCTTCTGGATTCCAAGGGCAACGGCAATGGACCGATCACTTTCCCAACGGTGATTTTCTTGAGGCGATTCTGAATACGTCATTTGACTGGAATGGAAAACGATCGCCATACATCGTCGCGACCGAAAATGATGCACTCAATGCAGCAACAATGTTGTTTGGTCACCTGCTCACGAATTCCGCACAAATATTTGCTGACCTTCGGACATATTGGAGCCCGGAGGCTGTTGCAACCGCTTGTGATGGCTATCAACTTCAGGGTGCTGCTGCTGATGGTCTTCTCCACCTTATTAATTCTGGTCCGGCTGCACTCGATGGTACGGGACAACAGGTAAGTCAGGACGGCACGCCAACCATGAAGCCGTTCTGGGATATTACCGATGATGAAGTGGCGAAGTGCCTCAAGGCAACCACATGGCACCCCTCGATAACCGAATACTTTCCTGGTGGTGGTCTAAGCACTCGATATCGAACCTTGGGGCAGATGCCAGCAACAATGACTCGAATTAATCTTGTGGCAGGTCTCGGGCCAGCAATTCAGATTGCTGAGGGACAGACGGTCGAACTCCCAGATTCAGTTCATGACGTGCTTGATCAACGCACGAATCCAACGTGGCCAACTACGTGGTTTGCACCGGACATTACGGGACGCGGGGCGTTTACCTCGACGTATGAGGTAATGAATCATTGGGGCGCAAATCACTGTGTGATGACAGCCGGACACGTTGGACACCTGTTTATTACATTGGCTTCTATTCTTCGAATTCCTGTTTACATGCATAATGTTGCGGATGATCGAGTCTTTCGGCCAAGTGCGTGGAATGCTTTTGGTACCGACGGTCTCGAGGGAGCGGACTTTCGGGCCTGTGAAGCATTTGGTCCGCTCTACGCACGTGCCTGATACATTCTTGTTGTGGTGTAGGCAGTGCGGCTAACAGCATCTTTCATGGATACAGGATCATTATGTCAACAACAACGTTAGAAACTCTGCTCGAACTTTCTCATTTTCTTGGTGAAGAGAAGCGTCAGTTGGCGATTCTTGGTGAAGGAAACACGTCGGCACAGGTTGACGATCAGACATTCCTTGTTAAAGCAAGTGGAAGTTGTCTTCAGACTCTTGCGAAAGAGGATCTTGTTGCCTGTCGATTCGATGCCCTGCTTCCGATGCTTGATCAGGACGAGATGTCAGATCAGGCGATTGAGGAATCACTCATGGCGAGTCGGGTCGATGCATCAGCAAAAAAGCCCTCTGTTGAAACTCTTTTTCACGCGCACCTTCTTTCATTACAAGATGTTCATTTCATAGGCCACACGCATAGTATTGCGGTCAATCAAATTCTTTGCTCACCGCTTGCAGGTCAATTTGCAACGCAAAAGCTTTTTCCTGATGAGATTGTGTGCTGTGGGGCTCGTTCGGTTTTGATTCCTTACACGGACCCTGGTCTCACGCTTTCAAAATCTATTCGTCGTGAAACGGATTTGTTCTTAAAGGAGCATGGCTGCCCACCGCGAGTGATTCTTTTAGAAAACCATGGAATTATAACTCTGGGTAAGACGGCAGGAGCCGTGAAGGCAGCGATGCTTATGGCCCAAAAAGCGGCAGAGATATTTGTAGGAGCGGCGGCTTTAGGAGGCCCTACATTCATGAGCCCAGAAGACGTCAGTCGTATTGCAAATCGAACTGACGAGCACTATCGGCAGCGTGCGTTGAAATTGTAGGGTGCAGTTTTCGTAGTATTATCTGCCTTTGGAAGAACGTGCCAGCACGATTCAAGGAAAGTCGTGTGTTCTCCTGATGGAGCAATAATCTCAGGAAGCTAAACTAAAGTGGTGGGTTGCTTTTCAGTGTCGTAATACTGTTGTGAAATCAACACGAAGGTGTGTCCTTTGTGACTGCCTGATAAGAGGTTTAGTCGTCGTGGCGTCAATATCTGTGAAAGTTAGCGTTATGTGTTTGTTAGGAGCTGAGTGATGAGATTTGGCGTTGTTGTTTGCGTGCTCGCTGTCGTCCTGCCGCTGGGGCTAGTTTGTGAAACTATTGCAGCTGAAAAGGTAGCTGGGCAGCCCGATATGGATGGTTTGTGGGGTGCCCGCGTTGTGAAACTCCGGGCCGAGGACGCCAAGCGAGGACAGCTTTTTGATCAAGGCAACTATGCAATGTTCATTCACTGGGGCCTATATTCCCAGCTAGGGAACAAGGTCGATGGTGAGACCTACTATGGAATCGGCGAATGGATAATGAATCAGCGAATGGCTGGTATCCCTGTTCCTGAATACAAAAAACTGGCCAAAACTTTTAATCCAGTAAATTTCGATGCTCGCGCTATTGCAAAACTTGCCCGTGATGCAGGGATGAAGTACATCGTTATTACTGCGAAACATCATGACGGTTTCGCGATGTACAAATCTAATGCATGTGATTTCAATATTGTTGATGCCACGCCTTGGGGCAAGGATCCGATGAAAGATTTGGCGGCGGCTTGTCGGGAAGAAGGACTCGGTTTTGGTTTTTATTATTCCCATAACCAAGACTGGACTTTTCCTGGAGGTGGCGGTGGGCCGAAAGTTGATGCGAGTGGCAAACAAGCAACATTCGACGATTATTTTCAGAAGAAATGTCTTCCTCAGGTGCGGGAAATTACGACGCAATATGGTCCAATTGAAATCGTCTGGTTTGATACGCCTGGGAAAATGCCCAAGCATTATGTCGAGAAACTTGTTGAAGTAGTGCACACGAATCAGCCCAGAGCACTTGTCTCTGGACGAGCTGGTCATGAATTAGGTGATTATCAGACGCTCGGTGATATGGAGGTGCCAATTGTAAATGTCGATGGGCTCTGGGAAAGTGTTGACACCACAAACGATTCTTGGGCCTATGCGTGGTATGACGAGAACTGGAAGTCTCCAAAGCAAATTCTGGAGCGATTGGTTGCTTGTGTTGCCCGTGGCGGCACCTACATGCTCAACATAGGCCCCCGTGGCGATGGAAGCGTATCCACCAGATGCGCTGCAGCGTTGCGTGACGCGGGAGCGTGGATTGCTCGCTATCCTCAGGTTATCTACGACGTCCAGGGCTCTCCTTGGAAGCATGCCATGCCATGGGGTGATATAACTCAGAAGGAAAACTCGTTATTTTTGACAGTTTTTGAATGGCCGGAATCCGGCCGACTCTATCTTCCAAACATCGAACAGGATGTCCGGGAGGCACGTTTGTTGCTCCCTGGTGATATGTCCGCGAAACTCCGTTGGCAGCGTCGTGGGCAACATGTTGTGCTTGAGTTGCCACCACGACCTCCAGAATCACTCGCATCGGTTATCAAGCTTTCATTCCAAGAAAAACCGGTTGTTGATCCGGCGCTGACGCTTGATCCGGAAGCGAAGACGGAACTCGCCGTTGAGTTTGCTCAGGTCAATGGAGTAAAGAAGTCAGAGAAGCGATGGATGGAAAAGTTTGGTGAATGGAAGCGGATAGTTCATGGGCATGAGTTTGGTCCGAACGCGAACTTGTCATGGGAAGTAGATGTTCTTGTGCCAGGTGAGTATCAGGTGTCGTTAAATTATGCAGGAGAGGGAAGGCTTGTGTGGTACGTAGGTGTCGACGGCGGTGAATCGATCCAGAACCAGCAGAACTCATCCCACAATTACCAGACTTTTCCGATTGGATGGCTCAATTTTCCAGAGAGTGGTAGGTATCGAGTCACGGTTCAATGTCTAGAAGGAGACGTTGAAAAAGCAAGCTTGCATGCAATTCTTTTTGATGCAGTGCGCTAATCTATTTTCATTTCCAGCAGCATCTTCATGTGGGTTCTATGGTTAGTCGTCTTGTTGGCTAGTCCGTATTTTACTGACTCGAAATGTGTATGTTAAATTTCAATCGTAGGCCCCTGGCTTGGTCTTTCTTTCGTTGTAGGCATCGTCATTTCGGCTGGGTTTGTGCGTATTGCACCATACTGATGCTTGCAGGTCTGAATTTTTCTTTCGCCGCAGAGAGTTCTTCTAATCCCATGAATTTTCAGAGTGATATTGAATTCCTTAAGGAGTATACGGATGTTATTCTCCTCCAGAATGGTTCGGCCGCTGTAGCCGTCGCACCAGCGTATCAAGGTCGAGTGATGACAAGCACCTTTGACAAACAGTCAGGCCCTAGTTTTGGATGGATCAATCGGCCAGTCATTTCTCAGGGGGTTGTTCCGGAATCGAAGAGAAAGGGAACGCTGCAAGAGCATATCCATGTTTTTGGTGGTGAAGAACGCTTCTGGATGGGTCCTGAAGGAGGTCAGTACGCACTATTTTTCAAACCTGGCGTGAGTTTTGATTTTGAAAATTGGAGAACTCCGGCAGCACTTGATACTGATGTATATAAGGTTGTCGGGCGACAAGAAAATTCAGTCTCATTTCATCACGTGTGTAAATTCGAGAACTATAGCGGTACTCATTTTCATGTTGGAATAGACCGTAGTATTTCGATGCTTCGAAAAGATGATCTGGAAGGGATTCTTGGCCGGAACGTGCCGGGTGGCCTGGAGTTCGTTGGGTATAAGACAGACAACCGAATTACAAATCGTGGCAGAGAGGCTTGGGAAGCTGAAAATGGGCTTCTGTCTATTTGGATACTTGGCATGTATAACCCATCGCCGCGCACCACTGTCATCATTCCAGTTCAGGGCGGAAAGGAGGCGGACCTCGGCGATTACGTCAATGACGCATACTTTGGCTCAGTACCACGTGATTGTCTGTATGTTCGTAATGATACAGTCTTCTTTCGTGGTGACGGCTTGCGACGCGGCAAGATCGGTGTTGGCCCCAAACGTTCAAAGGGCGTTGCGGGCAGTTATGATGCGGTTGGAAAAGTGCTCACGCTTGTTACATATAATGTGGAAGAGGCACCCTTCGGCTACATCAATTCAGCGTGGGAGATCCAGGATAAGCCGTTTGCAGGAGATGTTATTAATGCCTACAACGATGGGCCATCCGGCCAAGGCGGAGCACCGCTTGGACCTTTTTATGAACTTGAGACGTCATCTCCAGCGGCGGCATTGGAACCCAACGGAACAATACAGCACGTGCAGCAGACGTGGCATATGAAAGGATCAGATGAACAGTTGAAGGCGTTAGCTCACCAGTTGCTCGGTGCTGATCTATCAGAAATTGAGAAGGGATTTCTAGAAAAGTAATCTGAATGTTGGTCGCGAGAGGTGTGCGTCCCCTCGGTGCCTTTTGTTGTGCCTTTGTGTGGTGGGCATGTCGGCACTTACCGCCCTGCCCCGTTGGCTCATTTGACGAAGGAATGAATTTGCAATGGGACAGTATTCAGGGTGTCACGAGGCAAGGCTGGTGGATTCCAGAAGACTTGCTCGTTCAACTGAGAAAGAGTTCATGTTCAATTGGGTTGATATTCCGCACATTGAATCGGCAATCAGATGAGCCGTTCCCGTCGAAAGATGAAAACCAGAACGGTAATGTCCAGTTGCAAGCCACGCATTGTCCAACGCAGGTACGCGTCCAATAGTTGGCAGTCCGTCAGGTGAGCCAGGTCTTAATCCGGCCCAAAACGCCTCTGGCTGATGAGACATGAGGTCGGGGAGAAGTTCGCCAGCAAGGGTGCTCAGTCGTTCAAGAGAGAAAGGCGTGGTTGATGCGTCAAAGCCAACGTCTTCGATTGTTGATCCGATAAGTAGATGTCCATCGCTCCGCGGAATTATATAGTCAAGCCCTGAGCCAATATTGACAATATGGCGGAGTGCTCCAGGGGCAGTTTTGTGAAGCAGAATCTGTCCTCGCCATGGTTTCGTGGGTAGGTTGAGGTTGAGCATCTGAAGCAAACGCTCAGACCACGCGCCAGCAGCTATACAAAACTGACCTGCATGGATGGAACACGGTGTTGAGTTTCGGCCTGCAATATTCATCTCAACGATCTGGCCGGACTTAAAATGGAAGCTTTCTACCTGTACGCCATTGAGTATCTCTACACCACGGTTCAAACAAGCCTCTCGCAGCGCTCTGAGGTGCCGTGGGGGGCGGACTTGTGCCTCGTTGGGTAGGTAGTATGCACTTCGCAGATGGTCAGTAATTAATCTACTATCAAGAGCAGGTTCGAGCTTCCTCAGGTCCTTCGAAGAAATAGGTTCATGCTCCACCTGCAGGCGTTCCCATTTTTTCACACAGTCTAGAATATCGGCTTCTGTTTCTTCGGTTGTTGCTATTGCAAGGCTGCCACAGCGACGAAAACCATTGTCGATGCCAGTTTCTCCAAGAAGGGATTCTGCCCATTGTTGGTGTAGTCGATCACTATACTGAGTCAGCCGCTCAATGGGTGTACCCCGAAGTTGGGTACGTGTTGCTCGTGGTTGAGCCGGAAAGATACCGGCTGCTGCCCAACTTGTACCATTCCGAAGCGAGTCTCGACTGACAACAGATACAGATTTGCCACGTCCGGCAAGTTCCCATGCTATCGAGAGCCCTATGACCCCGCCTCCGACAATACAACAGTCATGCATTTGTCGGGACCTGTGGGCTGTCAGCTATGTTTACCCAGACATGAACGTGCGGCGCTCCCCGAAAATGCCAGACGAATGCTGGTCCCTCGAGACGCCAGTTGTCCCACACGCCATCGTTGCCGAGGTCTTTGTCTTGGTAGAAAACCAGCCGACATGCATCAATTCCACCCTGTGAGGCGAGGCATTGATCGACCTCAGCCTGATCACTTGGTCGAAATGGTTCGAGAAGAAGTTTAAGGACCTTCCCCAGTTCGTTCTTTTGTTCATTCGTAAGGTCTGTGACTGATAGCCCCGGTCGCTCAGCTTTTCCGTGAAAGCCGATGGCATTTTCTTTGGGTGACCGCGGAGCAAGTGACTGGACCTGCTGGTGCCTATCAAGCATTGCGTACACCTTGTTCGCAGCGACTGCTTGCGGCCAAAAAACATTTCCTGAATGAGTAGGCCCTTCATTAAAACTGCCGGTATCATGTCCATAGAAAATAGGTCCACCAAAGGCAACATGATCAGCAGAGTCACCATCACACCTTAAAGTCATGTGTCGACCAGTTAATAAGAACTGAAACTTGCCGCTCCCAGGTTCACCAAGTAGTGAAACGCTTTGCGAGTAGCCGAAACCACCGCAGTCGTCTTCTAGTTGTTTATCAAAACGAGGCTGCCATGCCGGTGTAATGAGGCCATTGAAGATTTCTCGAATCATTCCCTGTTGTGCTGGTGTAAAAAAGTCACTCGCAATCTCTGGTTTGCTCGCCTGCCAGTTGTTCGCGACTCTGGTGCGAAGTAGTCCATACTTGGGATGCTTGTAGTCCCATGGGAAGCAGACCTGCTTTCGCTGAACTGGTGTCAGTGAGGCATGGAGTTCTCCGGCGAGTGTTTCGGCCGTAAAGGATTGCTTTGCTTCCGCCGCATAGGCTTTAGACCAATCAGAACCGCGGAGTAAAGAAGTCAAACTGATTGCTGCTGAGGCGCTCGTAAGGAAATGCCTGCGTGAGGTCGACTTGTCTGTCTGTGATAAAGACATGGGAAGAGACTCCTTGTTGCTTCCGTTGTTGTTTTAAATACGTCTGCGAGTTAACTAAACGGGTGGGCCACGGTTAGGTTTCGTTTCCGTTGATTTCCAGAGCGTAACATAGATTAGCCACTGGTAGATAATAGCAGGAATCACGAATTAATAACGTCGTTGACACTCAGGGCAAAAGAAAGTTGAGCGTTGAGCCTGAACGACACGTTGGATTTTTGTTCCGCATCGAAAACACTCGTTTTCAGAGCGTCCATACACTTTGTGAAACCGCTGGTATCTGCCAGGACGATTATCAGCCGTTCTATATGTTTCATCGCCGATGGAAGATCCTTCCATTTTGATTGCATGGCGAAGTATGCAGGTGCATGCTTTGGCTATGCGGTCACAGGTAGCCTGACTTAATCGATGGCACCTTGTTCGGGGGTCAACTTTTGCCTCATAAAGAATTTCAGATGCATAGATATTACCAACGCCGGCAAGTACTTTTTGATCGAGGAGTGCAACTTTTATATGACGCCTTGAGGAATGGATTTTGTTATGGAGGGCAAGCCCAGTGATGGTAAGAGCATCAGGTCCGAGTAGATGGCTTCCATAGCGAGATTTGAGCGTTGATTGGTCAATCAGAGTGATCGTTCCTAATCCTCGTCGATCCCAGAAGATCAGCGGTGGTGTTTTTTCTGTGGTGATTACCAGCCGCACGTGCTGTTGAGTTGGTGGTGAAACCCGCAGAAGCAGACCAGTCATTCGGGGCTCAAAAACAAGGAACGAATCCACGTGATTTTCATCATGTCGTATGCGTAGCACGGCCCGTTTACCCAGACGCGTGATATCCATAATGCGTGCTCGATGAAGTTTGGCTGCCATGGTTTTTGGCCGTGGGGAGATTGGAGATGGACGGCGGGTAAATCGTGGAAACTGGGTAGATGCAATAATTTCGCCACGGAAACAGGCGATTCCGCGGCACATTGTTTCAACTTCCGGGAGTTCTGGCATCGTTCACGCGGTATACGAGAGAAAGGTGGAATTCACCAGGTCAAAAATCATGATAGGAGGCTAGAATTCGATGTGAGTCGAATTTTGCCGGATGATGGTAAATAATAGAACGCATGACTGAAAAGGCCGCGCTTTAATGTTTGGAGTTTTGAATGCCTAGTGTTCACGTTGAGACGGTTGACCAAAAGCTCTCTGCTGTACCGGATGATCTTGGTCGTTTCGGTCGCTTTGGTGGCCGCTATGTACCCGAGACACTTTCTGCAGCGCTCGATCAGTTGGAGAAGGCATATGACGAAGCGATTGCCGACCCAGAGTTTCTCAGCGAACTCGAAGGATTATTTGCAGCCTTCGTTGGACGTCCCACCCCCCTGCTTTTCGCCCGGAGGCTTACTGAGAAAGCGGGCGGTGCTC
>JBDOMQ010000219.1:0-2556 GCA_039831725.1 Pirellulales bacterium | reverse complement strand
CCTCAATCACGGAGTGCAGCGGAACGTTGCAAAAGAGTGCAATCTTTTCTCGGTCGGAGGTGTCGAGGCTTCGCTCAGTACGGCATACAAGAATATCTGGTTGGATACCAATTTGTCGTAGGATGCCGACAGAGTGCTGTGTTGGTTTGGTCTTTAATTCACCAGCTGCTTTCAAAAATGGAACGAGAGTGAGGTGAATGAACATGCAGTTTTCACGACCATGTTCGAGAGGAATCTGCCGGATTGCCTCAAGGAATGGCAGGCTTTCAATATCTCCGACGGTGCCACCGATTTCCGTAATCACAACATCGGTTTCAGTATCATCAAGTTGAAGAACAACTTCCTTTATTTCATTTGTGATGTGCGGGATGACCTGTACCGTTTTTCCAAGGAACTCACCTCGTCGCTCCTTATTGATCACAGACTGGTAGATCTGGCCCGTTGTGTAATTGCTCTGTCTAGTAAGATGAGTCGTTGTAAACCGTTCGTAGTGACCAAGGTCGAGATCGGTTTCACTGCCGTCATCAAGCACATAGACCTCGCCGTGCTGATACGGGCTCATTGTTCCTGGGTCCACATTGATATACGGGTCAAGCTTTTGCATTTTGACACGCAGCCCACGCGATTCGAGAAGCATCGCGATTGAGGCACTCGTGAGTCCTTTGCCAAGTGAACTGACGACCCCACCGGTCACGAAAATATGCTTAGTCACGTGGCAAAATTCCTGAAAAGACGAAGTGAACAAAAAATGCACACAAGAACGACCCCATGAACATAGCGAATGACCCAAGTTGATCGCTACTCGGCCAAATCCACCCCGGGGTTTAGTGTTTCCAGACGTGGTGTAGAGTGGATGATATGGAATCAAACGCAAATGTATCTGAGAGTCGTCCTTCTACTGCTGATGTCCGCATCAGGAGCCTTGACCCCCTTGTGCCACCGGCCCGACTGGTGTCGACATATCCGTTGACGGATGCTGCCGCCGCAACCGTCGTATCGGGCAGAGAACAGGTCGAAAGAGTACTTGCTGGTGAAGACAATCGACTTTTGGTCGTCGTCGGCCCATGTTCGATTCATGATCTCGATGGTGCCCGTGAGTACGCGTCAAAACTAGTCGCGATCTCGAAGGAACTCTCAGATCGACTCTTGGTTGTCATGCGTGTGTATTTTGAAAAGCCTCGAACAACGGTTGGGTGGAAGGGTCTCATTAATGATCCTCACCTTGATGATTCCTTTGATGTTGGAACTGGCCTGCGTTTAGCCCGCGAATTGCTGATTGAGATCGCAGACATGGGCTTATCAACGGCAACAGAATTTCTAGAGCCCATCACGCCTCAGTTTATTGCTGACACAATTGTGCTTGGTGCAATTGGCGCACGTACGACAGAGTCACCAACCCATCGTCAGATGGCGAGTGGTCTCTCTATGCCAGTTGGCTTCAAGAACTCGACAGATGGCTCACTGCAAGCTGCGATTGATGCCATGCAGGCAGCAAAAACACCGCACTCATTCTTGGGTATCGATAATGGAGGTGGTATTTGTGTGGTGTCGACAACTGGAAATCCTTGGGGCGTCTTGATGCTTCGTGGAGGACGAGCTGGTTCGAATTATTCTCCGGACATGTTGCTCGACGCGAGAAACAGACTTGAGCAGGCTGGATTAAAGCCGCGTGTGATTGTCGATTGCAGTCATGCAAACTCGGGCAAGGATCATCGTCGCCAGTCGATTGTCTGGCGAGACGTTCTCAAACAGCGTATTGAAGGCGATCGTTCAATTGTTGGCGTTATGCTAGAGAGCAACATTAATCCCGGAAAACAGCAGCCCAATCAGGATCGTTCAGTCCTTAAGTACGGTGTTTCTATCACCGACGCCTGCATTGGTTGGGATGAAACAGAAGCACTGCTTCGTGAGGCATATAACAGCCTTGGCGAGTGATTCTTTGATGCTTTTTCTTCGATCATCATGTGTTTACAGGATGGCCTGTGGTTTCCTGTCCGTAGATAATCCCAATTAATAAATTTGTGTTTTTTTAATTGGGGAAATGCTATGAAAACTCTGAATATTTCACGAAAGCGGTATGCATTTACGCTTATCGAACTCTTAGTTGTTATTGCCATTATTGGCGTTCTTGTTGGTCTTCTTCTGCCGGCGGTGCAGCAGGCTCGTGAGGCCGCTCGCCGGTCTTCGTGCTCAAATAATATGAAGCAAAATTCGTTAGCTGTACAAAACTACGCGGACACAAATGCCAGCAACTCAGACAATCTATTGCCGTATGCGGTCTTCCACAGCGATGGAAAAGGTGGGAATTTAACGGACAAAAATCCAAACAAGCTTAACGCCATGTTTTGGCAGAGTCATGTTAGCTGGACGGTTCAATGTCTGCCTTATCTTGAGCAGTCCGCGCTTTACGATGCGTGGGTAACAGCTACCCAGAACTTTGTTGGGCCAAATCCAAACGCCTGGAATGATTACAACGGTGTTGGATCGCAAACGAATCTCCATAGTGACATTCGAATCGATTCGTTTTATTGCCCCTCGTATACCGGTTCAGCAAAA
>JBDOMQ010000397.1:0-12425 GCA_039831725.1 Pirellulales bacterium | reverse complement strand
CCTTCAGGCCTGGCTCATGGTATCGAAGCGACAGGAGTCCGGCAGGTAGTGACTTCGAGTCGGTTAGTTGACCGGCTTGGTATTGCAATCGAGGGTTCGGATTATGTCTTTCTCGAAGATGTGAAGAAGTCGATAAAGAAAACAGAGGCTCTGGGATTAATGGCCCGCACATATTTGCGGCCGACGTCTTTCCTCAGGAATCTGCCAAAACAAGACGAACGAGATCCTGCAGTTTTTCTTTTCACTTCGGGTTCGGAATCAGCTCCAAAAACTGTTCCTTTGACGCACCGGAATCTTCTGACGAACATTCATGACAGTTTGGCTGTTCTTCAGCCGGATCAATACGATAGTCTGCTCGGTTTTCTTCCCCCATTTCATTCATTTGGTTTGACCGGGAACGTGCTTCTTCCCCAGTTGTCCGGCATACGAAGCATTCGGTACGCAGATCCGACTGATGCGCCGGGACTCGTGCGGCTCATTGGCTCGTACAAACCCTCAATGCTGTTTGCAACGCCGACATTTCTTGGATACATCCTCGCTAATTGTTCGGGGGATGAGATGCAAAGCCTGCGGAAAATTATTACGGGTGCTGAAGCATGCCCTGAGGCCACGCACGAGCTTTGTGCTCAAAAAGCTCCGGAAGCAATCATTCTTGAAGGATATGGCATTACTGAGTGTTCCCCTGTGGTGGCAGCCAATAGGATAGAGAAAAATAAACATGGCAGCATCGGAAAGCCCGTTGAGCATGTTGAAGCGAAAATTGTTCATCACGAAACTCTTGAACAAGTTCAGGACGGAGAAACCGGAATGCTTCTCGTCCGAGGTGATTCAATATTCGACGGATATCATGCCTTCGATGGTCCAAGCCCGTTTGTAGAAGTGGACAATCAGCAGTGGTACCGAACAGGTGACCTGGTGTCTGCCGATGACGATGGCTATTTACAATTTCAAGGTCGCCTGAAGCGGTTTCTGAAAGCTGGTGGAGAAATGATATCGCTCCCAGCACTCGAGGCGCCTTTTCAAAAGAAGTTCCCGGCTGATGAAAACGGTCCACGTGTCGCAGTGGAGGGTATTGAGACAGCAGGTGGCCGAATGGTGGTATTATTTACAACCACAGATATTGAAATTCGAGAAGCATCAGACCTACTCCTCGAGGCCGGGTTGCGAGGTGTGATGCGTCTTGACGCCGTTCAACGGATCGATGCCATTCCTGTATTGGGTACAGGGAAGACAGATTATAAATCACTCCGCGTGCGGGTTGAGGCACTTGCTGAAGCGGGGATGGACAGTCAGCCTACGTAAGCGGGCTAATCATAAGCGATACAGAAGAGTGTGTCCTCTCCCCGGATAAACAATTCTTTGCCAACTGGGGCTGGTGTTGCATCAACGGTTTCTTTCATATCGTTTACTGCAACGATAACGGGGGCATCGCCATCACGAATGACGGTGATTGTTCCGTTACGGTCTGTCATATAGATATGTCCATTGGCAGCCACCGGCGATGCGTATGTATAGCTTACGCCCTCCACACGCTCCGCTTGGTACAGAGGTTTTCCGTCTTTGATTCGCATGCATGTCAGTAATCCCGTTTTTCCTTTATAGAACCAAATTTTTCCAGCATGTAAGAGAGGCGAAGCAATGTCAGGAGTATTTCGCGACACGGTCCAACGCACATGAGATGAATCCTGAATATTGCCGCTGCCTGTTAGGTCAAAGCATCCAAGAAACGAACCTCGGAACCCAGACCCAATGAGAACGAGGCCGTCATCGGAGACAGCAGATGCAACTGGCCGCATTGTTTGTCCGCCACATTTCCAGAGTTCTTTTCCAGAATTCAGGTCGTATCCGCGGGCTGCATTTTGTCCATTCATAACAACCTGTTTCGAGCCATCTTCAGCTGAGACGATTAGTGGAGTTGCCCAGCAGGTTGGCTCATCTCGTGGAACATCCCATAAGATCTCTCCTGTTTTGGCGTCTAGACAAAAAAGATGAGATGGCCCCTCATGGTCCCAGGGGACTACGACTTTGTCATCGACGAGCGTCGGTGAACTTCCTTCACCAAACTCATTGCGTGTATGCATGTCGCCAAAATCATGGTTCCATACTGGTTGTCCGTCCATTGTCAGGCAGAAAAGACCTTGTGAGCCAAAGTGTGCGTAGACAAGTTCACCATTTGTACATGGCGACGCTGATGCAAAACCATTCGTGCTGTGTGTTCCCTCGTGCGGAACGGCTTTGATACATGAATGGTCCCATAGTTTTTCTCCTGTTCTTCTGTCGTAACAAAGGAGTCGGAAATCCAGCGTGCCACGTCCATCAGAAACAGGAATGGCGGTGGTAACAAAGACTTGTTGGTTCCAGATAACTGGAGATGATGATCCACGACCTGGGATTGCCTGCTTCCAACGACAGTTTTTGTCTGGGCCAAATTCCGTCGGTGGTTTAGCCGTCAGGCTCGTGCCATTGCCAGTAGGGCCGCGCCAGTGCCCCCATTGTTGGTGTTGGGCATTCACCACCTTCGGTGCGAAGAGCACGATATTGAGAGGCAGTATAACGAGTAAGAAAGCTTGAAATCGGTTTCGCATCAATGGGGTGTTTGTGTGGGTGGCTTGTGTCATGTTTGTATTTCTCGATACTAATATGATTGCGGGGATGAACGTTCTCCGTCAACCAATACAATACTCTTTTTTGTTCACGCTGTGAGGAGTTCTAAACACATGGCTGCCTTTCCTGATATTCCAAAAATTCAATACGAGGGGCCTGAGTCGACGAATCCGCTCGCGTTTCGCTGGTACAACCCGGATGAAATAGTGGCTGGAAAGACCATGAAGGAACATTTTCGGTTCACGGTGGTTTACTGGCACACATTTCGGGGAACGGGCAGCGATCCATTTGGGGCGGCAACGCTTCAGCGTCCATGGGACGATGGTACAGAAAGCGTTGGTAACGCCTGTAACCGAGCTCGGGCAGCATTTGAATTTTTTGAGAAACTCGACGCACCGTTCTACGCTTTCCACGATCGTGACGTTGCGCCAGAAGGTCAAACGTTGGCTGAAAGTCATTCGAATCTCGATGCAGTTGCAAAAGTACTTAAGGAAGAGCAAGAACGATCAGGCGTTGGCTTATTGTGGGGTACGGCAAATCTCTTTAGTAACCCTCGTTATATGCATGGTGCCGCAACATCATGCAATGTTGAAGTCTATGCGTACGCCGCTGCTCAGGTAAAAAAGGCCATCGAGGTCACAAAGGAACTCGGCGGCGAAAACTATGTCTTCTGGGGCGGTCGTGAAGGCTACCAGTGTTTATACAACACTGATATGAAGCGTGAACTCGATCATCTGGCTCAGTTTTTTCACATGGCAGTAGATCATGCTAAGTCGATTGGCTTTACGGGGCAGTTTCTTATCGAGCCAAAGCCAAAAGAACCTACAAAACATCAGTACGATTCAGATGTGGCAGCATGTGTCAACTTCTTGCGTGCGTATGATCTGACAGATTCTTTTAAGCTCAACCTTGAAACAAATCATGCGACGCTAGCGGGCCATGAAATGCTGCATGAGTTGGAAGCAGCCGGAAGTCAGGGATTTCTGGGCTCAATCGATGCCAATACAGGTGATCTGTTACTCGGTTGGGACACTGATCAGTTTGCAACAAACTACTACCTGACTACCCAGATCATGCTGGCGTTGTTGAAATATGGATTGAGTCCAGGGGGTGTCAACTTTGATGCGAAGGTGCGACGCGAAAGTTTTGAGCCTGTTGATCTTTTCTATGCTCATATTGGCAGTATGGACGCTTTTGCGCGAGGTCTACGAGTCGCCGCGGCTATTCGTGAGGACGAAGCACTTTCGTCACTAGTGACTGAACGATATAAGAGTTGGGACGGAGATCTCGGAAAGAAAATTGAAGCCGGTCAATGCAGTTTCGCTGAACTTGAGAAGCTTATGCTGGAGAAGGGTGAAGCTGCTGCAAACACCAGTGGTCGGCAAGAACTACTTGAGAATATTGTGAATCGTTATCTCGACAATCACTAGATTCTTTTATACCGGGTGGTGTTGTGGCTCATCCAGTTGATCTTGATGATGAGAATCTTCTTCGGGTGTGCCGGGAAACACGAACGCGTCGAAGTGGGCCAGGAGGCCAGCATCGCAATAAGGTCGAAACGGCTGTCGTGTTACTGCATAAGCCAACTGGTATTGCTGCTGAAGCATCCGAACGGCGAAGCCAGGCTGAGAATCGACGCATCGCCTTAACGCGGCTTCGGCTGAAATTAGCGATTGCGTGTCGTGTGGTGCGAGACGAAGTGCCGTCACTACGATGGCAAAAACGTGTTCAGCGAGGGCGGCTGGCGATATCGCGTGATCATCAGGATTTTGCACCGCTTGTCGCGGAGGCATTTGATCATCTTGCGACATGTAATGGTGATATGCGGAGTGCGGGCGATATGTTACAGGTTACTCCAACTCAGTTGGCCAACCTTTTCAGGAAGGATACTTCTGTTTGGACGGCTTTTCAGCGCGACCGAATTGATCGAGGTTTTCGATCATTGAAGTAGTACCGTGTGAGGCTCCCCGCAGTGAGTAGGGTGGGAGTCACATTTTGAGGGGAAAGCTTTCTTCTGGCTGTGGGGGTGCCTGATACGTTACTTGGGAACAAAATGAGAAAAGAATTATTTCTCAAAAAAAAAGTCCCCTAAATCACTTTTGTGACAGTACTTCAGAGTGAAAAATACATTGAATGGGTGTGAATTCACGTGACTACAGACTCTCACAAGGTTTTTGAAATTCTTGCTCGTGAAAACTCACGAATGCTCATGGTCTATTTACGTAGTGTGGTTCGTGATCAGGCTACGGTAGACGATTTATTTCAGGAAACATTGGTCGTGGCCTGGCGACGTCTTGATGAGTGTGATCAGAGTCGGCCATTTGGGCCCTGGTTACGTGGAATTGCTCGTAGATTGGTATTGGCACACTACCGGAAAATAAAACAGTCACCAATTGTTTTGGATGATGCTGTCCTGGCTGCTCTTGAACGTCATTTTGAAAGAGTCAACCTTCTTGCTGGTGATACTTGGGATGAAAAGCTTGAAGCCTTGCAGGAGTGTGTTGAAGCACTATCAGGGCATCACAAAACAATCATTCATGGTCGTTATCAGAATGGTTTCAAACTAAAGATGCTTGCTCAGCAAATGGGAATTTCTTTTGAAGCGTGTAAAAAACGATTGCAAAGAGCCAGAGCGTTAGTGGCGGAATGTCTGAAGAGAAAGGGTGTCTTGAGTCGATCGGAGGGAGCTACATGAAACCTCAAAATAATCCATTAACCAGTTGGATTGATGATGAATATACAGAAGTGCCAGATTCTCCAGGTCCGGTTGACGACGCAATTGCCGAGACTATTGCAGATGAACTATTTGTGCATGCTGTACTTGAAGATAGGGTTCAGCGAAATAATGAAAAAGAGACAACTAATCTTTACAGCGTACTCAATTTCATTTCGAAAGACGTTCCTGCTCCATTACGTTCTGCAAAACCTCCGACTGGGCTCGCTCGTAACCCCCAATTTGTTGTAGTGACATCGGCACTATCACTGACCATCGCGTTGCTTGTCATGTTCTACTTTGTTTCACCTTACCAAAATGCGAATGCCGCTATGGTTTCGCTTCAGAAGGTTCTCAAAGCAACAAGTGAGCCTCTTGATAGAACGTATGTAATACGTCTACTGGAGGAATACTCACGTGAGAAAAAGCCTCAAAGACTTTCGCAGGAGGCATGGAACGTCGAGTCAGTGGAGGATGTAGACGGTGCGCTTCTTTTTGTACGGGGTGTGGATCAGTTTGTGCTTCGTATGCCTCTTCGATCTGGTGGAATGAGAACGCTTGGGTGTGATGGTGAGACAAGTTGGGCATTTCGTGATAACGGCCCGGTGCATGTAAGTAACAATCTCAATAGATTTCGCGGTGCACTTCCGGGTCAGCAGCAGGACCTCCCTCTCATCAATATTTTTGAACATGTCAATCAATTACAAAGTGGATATGACATAACGTTAGAAGAGTATGCAGGCTTTCTGAAAGGTGGTGTCACACTCGCAAAAATTAGCGGTGTGCGGAATTCACGAGACGTTCGTGGGCCAAAGCAGATCGAGCTTTTCTTTAATTCAGAAACCGGGGTGCTTCACACCATTAGGCTTGATGGTTTACCTCGGGGGCGTGGGGGGCCAAAGAGTGTCCTCTTTGAATTGAAAGATCAGTCCGACTTGGGAAAAGCATTTTTCTCACATATTTCGCATCACGACGGTCAGAAAGAAATTCGAGAAGAGGGTGCGAGACAATGAAGGCAGAAGTGCTCACAATGTTTGTTGTTGTCTCGGTCTTGGGCTGCGTGCAGGCAAAAGTGGCACGGGCTCAGGACTCGCGAGTCGATCCTCTCGGTGTGGTTATTGATTCCAACAAAGATGGAATTATCGATGTAGGGGAATTAAGGGGTGCTCCTGTATCAATCCGGACATTAGATACAAATAACGATGGGGCTGTGTCACGTGATGAAGCATCTGGTCGGGAAAAGCAGAACCGTGGCGGTGGGAGTCGGCTTGGTGGCTACACAGTACCACCGCCCGCGAATAATGTTCCTGACCACCTTTTCAATATTATTGTTGGTCGTTTGACTGCCAGTACTGCAACGGTGCGGGTCTTATTTCACCGGAGAAGCACAGTCCTTATTCAGTATGGAGAGCATTCGGGAAGCCTCGTTAGTAAAACGGGAAGCTGCTCTCTTGAGCCGGGTGAACCTGTTGACTTTGTGCTGGAAGGCTTAAAGAGAAATACACGTTATTTTTATAGGCTTGTTTACACAGTTGATCTTCAACAGCAAAAAAGTGACGAGTACACGTTTCATACGCAACGGGCGAAAGATACGTCATTTGTTTTCACAGTTCAGGCAGACTCGCATCTTGATGAGAATACGAGTGGTGAAGTCTATTTGCGGACACTTTATAACGCATGCGTGGATCAGCCGGATTTTCATTTTGGCTTGGGCGATACATTTATGACGGGCAAGTATGTCAGTCCAGAGTTATCACAGCCACAGTATCTTGCACAGCGGTATTATCTTGGCCAGTTATGCCATTCGGCGGCGTTCTATTTTGCTCTTGGCAATCACGATGGGGAAGGTGGGAGTAAGGGGTCGAATGTGTGGGCAACCCAGACACGGAAAAAATACTTTCCCAATCCATATCCAAATACGTTCTTCACAGGAAACGATAACGCCGAACCTAAAGTAGGGCTTCCAGAGAATTATTATGCATTCGAGTGGGGCAACGCGCAGTTTATTGTGCTCGATCCATTTCGGTATACAACGACGAAAACACGGGGTGGAGATTCAGGCAATTGGTATTGGACTCTCGGAGAAAACCAGTATCAATGGCTCGCTCGTACACTGAATCAATCGAGTGCAGAGTTGCGGTTTGTTTTTATCCATCATCTTGTTGGTGGAACTGACAGGAATCAACGAGGTGGCGCTGAGGCTGCTCCTTACTGGGAATGGGGTGGCAAAGGTGTTTCCGGTGATAATGAATTTGCCATCCATCGGGCTCAATGGGAGAAGCCAATTCATGACCTGCTTGTCGACAACGGTGTCGATGTTGTCTTTCACGGGCACGATCACATGTTCATTCATCAGCAACTTGATGGCATTGTCTACCAGCTTGTTCCGCAGCCTGGGCATCCTCGGTCCGGGACAAAGAGTGCAAAAGAATATGGATATCTTTCCGGTGAGGTTCAGGGAAGTAGTGGCCACGTACGCGTGCGAGTGAGTGCTTCATCAGCACGTGTGGATTATGTCCGTGCCTACCTGCCAGAAGCAAATGGAGGGAAAACCATGAACGGATCTGTGAGTTATTCGTACGTGTTGCCGGTTAGAACGTTCTGAAGGAAACAAAAAGTGATCGCGAGGGAGCAGAAGATGGTGCTAAAGAACATGCGGCTTGAGCGAAGTAAGGCGAACGGAATGATCGTGGTGTTTATTCTTTTTGGATCTGTGATGAACTGCTGTCTTGCTGAAGCACAGAAGCTACAAAAATCTACTGCTAAGCAGAAACAAGGCGGCGGGCAAGACACAGGAGAGCGTCAGCGTCAAAAGGGTGGTGGTCAAAAAGGCGGTGGGCAAAAAGGTGGCCTTTTCCGGCTGCTTGATATTAATCGTGATGAAATGCTCTCTGAGGCAGAGATTAACAATGCATTCAATGTGTTAAAGATGCTTGATGTAAACAGGAATGGAGTTTTGGATCCTCAAGAATTGGTAGTGCGCGGTGGTGGAAGTGGCAAAGGTGGAAAGAAAAAACGAACGGAAGGTAAAAAATGAAGTCGTACACACTTGCCTCGATATATGCAGCTGTCCTTTTCAGCGTCACTGGAACATCAGTAGTGGCTACTGAACAACCGAATATCCTTTTTATGATGTCGGACGATCAGGCCTGGAATGGCCTATCAGTGCCAATGCATCCTGCTATTCCATGGTCTAAAAGCTCGATTGTGGAAACTCCAAATCTTGAAAAATTGGCAGCGCAGGGAATGAGGTTTTCAGCAGCATATGCTCCTGCTTCTGTGTGTTCACCCACCCGAATAAGTCTACAGACGGGAAAGAGTCCTGCAGCATTGCACTGGACCAAGGCAGCGGGACCAGAAGCCGGTCACAAGCTCATTGAGCCGCGTAATGCAAGGGAAATTTCACAGAGTGAAACAACAATCGGGGAGCTTCTGCAAACCGCTGGTTATGTGACGGCGCACTATGGGAAGTGGCATATCAATGGTGGTGGTCCTGCCGCCAATGGGTATGACGAAGGTGACGGAGATATAGGGAATGAATATGCCCATCAGTATGCCGACCCGAATCCTGCTGATATCGTCGGTATGGCAAAACGGGCAGCCCTGTTTATGGAAAAGAGTCAAAAGAGTGGGAAGCCATTTTTCATTCAGATGTCGTGGCATGCTCTTCATGCCCCCCAGAATGCCATGAAGGAAACGCTTTCTAAGTATGCAAAAAAGATGGGAAGTAGTGTTGAGGAAAAGCGTGTTGGGAGTGCCGCAATCGCTGAAAACCTCGATGCCGGAGTTGGTTTTGTTCTGGATGCCATCGAATCGTTGGGTCTCACAGAATCGACGTATGTCATCTATATGTCTGATAACGGCAGCGGTGGTGGTGGTGGAAAACGAAGTGGCGAGAAGGGACGGCTATCAGGTGGTAAAGGGAGCGTATGGGAGGGTGGAATTCGCAGCCCCATGATCATCCGCGGTCCTGGGATACCGGCTAACTCCTGGTGTCATGAACGAGTTGTTGGATATGACCTGTACCCAACGTATTGCCAATGGGCTGGTGTGCCTATGAACAGACTTCCTAAAGGGATAGAAGGTGGCAGTCTTGTAAGTTTGCTTGATGACGGTCGAGGCACGGTGCAACGGGTGCGTAATGCTATGGTCTTCCACTTTCCGCATTATCAAAGTGGTGATGGACCTCATACAGCGATCTTTCTTGATGAATACAAGTTAATGAAATTCTATGAGAGTGGACGGTATGCCCTATTCAACATTAGTCAGGATATTGCAGAACAGAGGGATCTTGCCGAACAGATGCCAGAGAAAGTCAGAGCTCTCGATCAATTGTTGATGCAATATCTCAGCACGGTGAATGCACAGATGGCTGTTCCGAATCCTGATTATGACCCAATGAAAGAGCCATCAGACCGAAAGGGTAAAGGTGGGAATAAAATGAAGAAAAAGTCTACGAAAAAGGCTGGGAAAAAGGCTGGGAAAGGAAGGGCCTGATGCGAGGGTTTTTAGTTGCAAGTCTGTTGCTGATGACCCAGTCAAATTTGTGCTTGGGTGAAGCTCGAGCCGTTTCACAAGAGAGTGCCAGTCAGAGCGTTCGTGCTACGACGAAGCACACAGTTGATAAGAAGGTAACAGAGGGGTTTTTGTTTGTTGAGAATCGCTATGTTAGTTTGCCTTACCGTGTCGGGTTTGATGAAAACAATGTATTCATAAATGATATTCCGTTAGATAGCGTAGTTCTAAAAAGTCTTGTAACTGAACAATCCCTTCAGAATGGTCGATGGTTACAGCAAGGCTTTCGACGTTTGTATCTCCATCTCACAACTGGAGGCACTGTCGTGCTCTATGGTGATGCCCCAGTTCTCTTGCTTGCCAACTCGGAAAGTTCGAATTTACTCAAGACTTTGATTCACAATAGTGCTCTGGAGTCATTGGCAAATACTGGCCTGGCAGGCGACATAGAATTACCCGGTGAGAGCTCGTATTGGAAAAAGTTCGCTGATGGCTTTGAGTGTCCTCAGGAATTGCGGATTCGAGTAGGTGAAGTTCTGGAAAAGGAGCGGGCTGTTGAAGAACGCAACCAAGCAGAGATTGTAGCCAGGCGAAATCTTGACTTAAGTTCTTACCCGCTAACCGTTTTTGGCATGGTTCTGGTTGTGATCGCGTTTGGGAACTTGCTTTCGAACGAGGCACCGCTTGATATTCAGTCTTCAGAGTCTCCCGTAATGGAGCGGCGTGTCAAAATATTTCTCATGCTTATAGCAGCCTTTTCTATTCTAGACCTCATTTGGACACTGCTCGCAAGCCGTGCGAATGCGTTGACAGAACTCAACCCAATCGGATCGCAGCTAATTCATAATACGATTGGATTGCTAGCTTTTAAAACCCTTGTCACGGTGGGTGTTATTGGGATTCTGTTTGTCTTGCGGGGTCACAGAGTTGCACAGCGCGGTGCATGGTGGGCCTGTCTTATCTGTACGCTTGTGACCGTTCGCTGGCTGACCTTTAATTCAATGTTCGCGTAGTTCAAGAAGGGGCGCGAAACTTAAATTCCAGAGGACTGAACTATGAAATACTTAGTATTTACATTCATTACATCCATGCCGGTGTTATTCCCATGCATCGTGCTTTCAGAAGAGCCTATCCGGAAGCCGAGAATGGATGACACGATCAGGGCGAATATATACGCAGATAATGCCTTCAGGCTTTATGTAAATGGAGAACTCGTAGCGGTGGATTCAATTCAGTTTGTGCCGCATAACGTCGTGTCTGTTGATATTCTGCCTGCGTATCCAATGACGATTGCTGTGATGGGTATCGATAACGCAGATTCGTTAACGGGGATGGAATATGCAAATACGAACATTGGAGACGGTGGGTTCATACTGAAATTCAGTGACGGTACTGTTACTAATTCAAATTGGAAAGTGAAAGTAATTTCTTCAGGTCCACTAAATGGTGATAGCAGCAATCCGCACGTCGTGAATAATCCTTTGCCCGAAGACTGGTACACAGTCGATTTTGTAGATCGTGACTGGGGTAACGCGAGAGAGTTTTCTGAAGAGGAAGTTGGTCCAAAAGAACCATTCTTCGAGCATGATTTTGAAGGAGCCAAATTCATTTGGTCAGATGACATACGGCTCGACAACATTGTCCTCTTTCGTACCGTAGTACCGTCACCACCAGACGGTAGAGAGCGACCAGACTTCCGCGGGCTTACCGATATTGTTCCCCAGCAGGGCGGGGGGCGTCGAAGTAGTGGTGGGAACCGCAGACGAAATAAAAAGTAAGCACCGGAAAACCAAACCAATAGGACTGGGAGAGCAAAATGCGAATCGTACGAGTTGTTGTCGCGATCACGGCCTTCGGGTTAGCAATAAATGTGTCTACAGACACTTTCGGACACGATACACACAGCCATAACCCTCACAGCCGTGCCGACAAAGATTATGCCGATGCAACGTCCCGTAGTCGCATGTGGACAATCAAATCATTGACCGGAGACGGCGCACCGACAATGGTTAAAGCCTCTCTACTGACGGCAGACCACGATCAAATCAGACTGCAGACACTGGATGGTCGTGTGCTCTCTACTTCCTCAAAGACACTGACGGCAGAAGACTTGAAATTCGTGCATCAGCGGCAGGAGCGTGTGCTCCAACTGAATACCCAACCGTTTGTGCGTCTCACTGCATTCCAATCGAAGGACAACCAAGGCGTGGCAGATCCACCGGCACTGGCAGGTTTCTTCAAGCCCTTCGCAAAGACGATCCGCTTCCACTGGGACCGTGACTTCTTGTTTGTTGAATCAACCGGAATGCCCGATCATCCAATGATGACGGGCATCACCGCATGGCAACAACAAGTTCCACTACCTCAAGCATACACAGGGAATAACGCGTGGAAGATTCCACTTCACCCGGTTCCCGCACAGAACCCAATGTCAACAAAAGAACATTTCTTTCGCGGCGCAATTGCCTTGGCGGTCAACGGTGTACCGATCTTCAACCCGATCAAGAATAATGGCAAGACGGACACGCTGTTGGCAGGTGAACTCGACAGGTGGGGTGGGCATTGTGGTCGGGCCGACGACTATCACTACCAC
>JBDOMQ010000095.1:0-12468 GCA_039831725.1 Pirellulales bacterium | reverse complement strand
TCAAGGAACACTGCAGCAGTTGTCATGGACTTCACGGCGAGGGCAGCGAAGCATACCCAGACCCATTACTCGGCAATCTTTCTATCAATCAACTTGCGCATTACATAGACAAGACAATGCCTGATGGTGACCCATCACAGGTGACTGGTAAAAAAGCTGATCTCATCGCTAAAACAATTCATTCAGCTTTTTACTCAATTATTGCGCAAGAAAAAAACAAACCTCAACAATTAGATCTTTCACGACTCACCGTACGGCAAATGCAAGAGTCTCTAGCCGATATTATCGGAAGCTTTCGTAATGCATCCTCGAACAGTGATCAACTGAAAGGACTTCGTGGTGAGTACTTTGACTCACGAACGTTCAGCAAAAAATCACTCGTTTCAGAAAGGATTGACCCGAGAATCGCTTTCTCGTTTGGAACAGAAAGTCCGATACCCGAGCAAATCCAGGACGATCGATTCTCGATTCGATGGGCAGGGTCTGTTATTCCATCTGAGACAGGACGCTATGAATTCATTGTTCGAACGGACCAAGCAGTTCGTGTCTTTGTGAACGAGGAAGATTCGAACAAACCACTCATTGATGCCACAGTCAAATCTGGGGATGAACGAGAATATCGAGCGATCCTTACGCTTCTTGGTGGTCGAAGTGTCCCGATCCGGGTTGAATTCTCAAAAGGTCGCCAAGGCGTTGCAAAGCAAGCCCAAGATGAACAAGACGCTCAAGCATTTATCGAATTACTCTGGCGGCCACCAAATGGTGTGGCTGAAGTTATTCCAGAACGATGCCTGTCTCAAGCGACAAGTCCCGAAGTGTACGTTCTCCCAACGCCTTTTCCGCCGGATGATGCATCACTTGGGTACGAACGCGGAAGTCAAGTATCACAGGAGTGGCTTGCTGCCGCAACTGCTGCGGCAATAGACACAGCAGACTACTGCCTAGAGCATGCTGAAGAACTTGCACATATTGAGCGAAGTGCACCCGACCGCAAAAAAAAGCTTGAGGATTTCGCATCACTTTTTGCGAAGAAGGCTTTTCGTAGGCCACTTTCCGAAGAACTCCACACGCAGATTATCTCTAACTCTTTTTCAACAGCGCCGAATCTCGACGCAGCACTCCGACTTTCGTTACTTCGAGTACTTACTTCACCATCGTTCCTCTATCTTGAAGTGCACAGTGAGAAAAAGATGCTTTCTTCGTTCGATAAAGCGAACAGACTGTCATTCGGCTTGTGGGATTCAGTTCCAGATACAATTCTTGAATCTGCTGCTCAAAATGACAAACTCGCAACCGAGAAGCAGATTCGCCAACAAGCTCATCGTATGCTCAAAGATAATCGAGCGAAATCAAAGGTTTTAGATTTCTTACTCAAGTGGCTTAACATCCAGAACGATCCTGAACTTGTAAAAGACAAGAAGCAATATTCAGATTTTTCAAGAAAAACCGCTGCAGCCATGCGAACTAGTCTTTTACTTGGTCTTGATGATATTGTTTGGGGAGAAGAATCTGATTTCCGTAGACTTTTCACTGATGACACGGTTTTCGTCGATGGCACTTTGGCTCCACTTTTTGGCATACCATTACGCAAGAACGCCTTGTTTCAACCAGTACAACTCGATGATGGGAGGCGGGCTGGGATTATTACACACCCTTACGTCATGAGTGTTCTTTCCTATGCCGATAGCACATCGCCAATACACCGTGGTGTCTTTCTTGCCCGTGGCGTACTTGGAAATGTCCTCAAGCCACCGACAGACGCCGTTGCACCACTCCCAAATAGTATTCAACCAGACCTAACAACAAGAGATCGAGTCGCATTCCAAACGCGAGCAGCGGTATGCCAGACATGCCATACGATGATTAATCCACTCGGTTTCGCGTTGGAGGAATACGATGCCATTGGCCGATTCCGAGCAACGGAAATGTGCAATGGGCAAGACAGAACAATTAATGCTGAGGGGAGTTATCAACCACGGACTGGAAAGCAGGCTCGCTTTAATGGTGGACGCGAACTTGGTCAATACCTTGCTTCCAGTCGTGATGTTACTGAAACCTTTGTCCAGAACCTTTTTCATGCACTTGCGAAACAGCCAATACGAGCCTGGGGAAAGAACGCTCTAGAACAACTCACAGATTGCTTTATTTCAAAAAACTATTCTATCCGTGAATTAATCGTTGAAATTGCTGTCCTGATTACAAAACCCACACAAAGTAGTGAAAAGAAATAGCCGATTCTAAGATAAGCGAGTACGGTGATATTGCAGAGATGAAGCCTGAGCGACCTGCACCAAACATCAATACCCATTGTTAAGATTTTCTAAGTATCACTTGCACATGAAACTATCCCTAAGGCTGAAACCATGCTAACACGACGCGATATCCTGAAGAATCTTGGCTTGGCGCCAACTGCATTGCCTTTCCTTGGCAATCTTTCAAGTCTCACGGCAAACGCTAGTGTCGCAAAAGAAATCAAGAAAAGACTGGTAATAGTCTTTACCCCTGATGGTGTTGTGAAAGAAAATTTCTGGCCTGAGAAAACCGGCCCCTTTATCTCTGATCCCTCATCCACTGTACAAAATGCCCTGCCACCAATTCTGGCTTCGTTTCAAGACCTTCAAGATCGTCTTCTTCTTGTGAAAGGAGTGCATAATAAAATCCGTGGAGATGGAGATGGTCACATGCGAGGCATTGGCTGCCTATTGACCGGCATTGAACTTTTCCCAGGGAACATACAAGGAGGGAGCCATACACCGGCCGGCTGGGCAAGTGGCAAGTCAATTGATCAGGAAATTCGTAGCCACCTACAAAAAGATATCACAACTGCGACACGATTTGGTTCACTCGAGTTTGGTGTACTCGTTCCAGACAAAGCAAATACATGGACACGGATGGTTTACGCAGGACCAAATAAACCGATCGCACCAATTGATGACCCGTATCAAATGTTTAAAAAACTTTACGGCAAAACAAAAGACAGAGAAAACTTAAAAAGCATCCTTGATGAAGTTCATCGTGATCTCGCCAAACTTGCAAGTCACTTGCCAGCCGAAGACCGTCGCATTCTTGAAGAACATGCGGAAATGGTTCGTAAACTCGAACGTGAACTGCAAACCAGTCATGAAAATGAGTCACATCCTGAACCCTCTCTTGAAGAAGGCATCGTTGAACAAAATGAACAAATGCCAAAAATCAGTCGCATGCAAACTGAACTTCTTGTGTCGGCTCTCCAGGCTGACTTTACACGAGTAGCAACTCTCCAATACACAAATTCCGTTGGCCAAGCTCGCATGTCCTGGCTCGGCATTCAGGAAAAACAGCATGATCTTTCTCATAAACCAAACTCTAATATTGATGCTCAAGAAAAACTCACCAAAATCAATGCTTGGTATGCCTCAGAAATCGCTCACCTTGCCCGCAGGCTTGCCGAAACACCAGAGCCTGGAGGCGATGGTTGCATGCTTGACCATACGACCATCCTGTGGACGAATGAACTCGGTGAAGGCAATTCGCATTCTCACATGGATATCCCCTGGGCTTTTGTAGGTGGTGGGCTTGGATTCAAAAGCGGCAGAACGGTAGGTGCCGGCGATAAACCACATAACCAGCTACTCCTAGCCATCGCACATGCCATGGGACTTTCAAACTTAGATTGTTTTGGCAACCCCGACTTCTGTAGCGATGGCCCATTAACGGGATTATCCTGAAGTTCTTCGTGTAGCAGTAAATCTTTTTGCAATACGTGCAAAAGTTGAACTTCCACATCAAATCTCGACGCCCATGAAAACCAAACTTACAACGTAAGCACCGCCTCATGCTTTGCGATGATTTACAGTAGTCCTATTCTCTTCTCCCTGCTTAGAGCGGCGCAAGCCTAATCTTTTCTCGCATATCGCCCAAAACCACACATCTACTTCAGAGGTAACGAGTACGCGCCTCATTCAGGAACGAGATTTCTACAGAACCACGAAATGTCACGATAACGTTTCAGTTGAAATGGAGGATTGAATAAAACTCTTTGCAACGCAAAAGGCTATAGAAACGAATGAATTCTCATTCCCCTGGAACCATGTTAGTCTTGATCGACATAGAAACATCTGGGTACCACAAAAACCGTGATCGCTTCGAAGCCAACATCCCACACTAATTTACCGCACGAGAATGCCAAGACACAGACCACCTGCGGCGGCTGTGAATTACTTTGTGAAGACCTGCCAGTTCAAAGTATCAAATCTGGAACCGGTTGCATAATTGCTGACAGGTGGTTTGGGCATGGTGCCCCTCTACCACAGACAATGATCGATGGCAAAAGGGCTTTACTAGATGAAGCCATCCATGAAGCTGCAGCAAGACTACTCTCTGCACAACGACCACTCATGACTGGCCTTGCTTCAACAACACTCGACACTATTCAAATTGCGTGCCGTATAGCCGAGTGTATCCATGCTTCTATTGATGCAAATGGTCATGAAAACTCTATCCTCACTGCACCGACTACGATCCGCGTCGGAAAAGTCACTGCAGACTTTGAAGAACTCCGTGATCGTGCCGACCTAGCTATCTTTTGGGGCGTTGATCCGTCTATAAAATCTACTCGATTCATAGAGCGATTCATTCAACCTAAGCCACAAAATGGAAGTCGTCGCACCATTAGTATAGGAGTGACACCGCCGCTTGCACCATCTTTACACCACCTTCACTTTCCCGTTCCGGAAGACCAACTCGTGAGTCTTGCTCGGCTCGTAGATGCCCAACTGACACAAAAAAAAGTTGGTAATTCATCTTGTGATCTAAACAACATTGCAAATCAAATCAAACGATTAATTGATACTGCTCATTGCGTCGGGTTCGTTTCTACACCACCATCTGAAACAACTGGCCTCGTGAGCTGGAGCCTCTCGCAACTGATTCGATCACTTGCACATCAGAAGCCTTGCTTTGAAATACCTCTCAATCAAATGAAATCTTCAGAAGGTGGAAACCTTGCAGGCGCTCGTGCCGTTTGCACATGGCGTTTTGGGTCATCTGGCGCAATCCCACTCGCATCCAATTCTGGAAGCGTATTTCTTCCGGCAGAGTCTGATGCTCAGTATTTAGTAAGTCGAAATGAAGTTGATTGCATTTTCATTATCGGACGCATACCACCTCAAATCAAAGAATTGTTAACTTTTAGTTGCGACCCAAAAACCGTTATTCATATTACTGATGAGTCGAATCAAACAACACGTAAAAATAGCATCTGTCTTGGTTGTGCTAGTCTCAGCGATGCAACCAAGGGCAGCATGCTGAGGTCAGATGGTAGACTGATCACCTTACGTCCATTTGCAACTGCTAACGTTCCTTCCATTCAAGACATTTTAAACCAATTGCTACATCAGGTAGCACTTGACGTTCGCAATGGGGGTTCCGCATGACTGAAGCAGCCGCCACGGCATCTTCTTCAGCAGTCCATGATCCATTCGTTCTCGTGGGTGGAACGGTTCATGATCCCAAAAATGGGATCGATGGCAAAACAACTGACATCTGGGTTGAATCAGGCCGAATAGTCAGCGGTTCAAAACATAACAACCGATTTCGCCATATCGATGCCACGGGTCTGATCGTCATGCCCGGCGGTATCGATCTACACAGTCATGTTGCCGGACCCAAAGTAAACACTGGCCGTTGTATGTCACCCCAATTGGGCACCCATCGTCGGATCCAGAACCAGCCCAGTGCTATTCCGACTATTCACTCAACAGGATCGCTCTATGCATCGCTTGGTTACACCACTGTTTTCGATGCTGCGATCGCGACCGGTGCGGCTTCGCTTGCCGCAATGGAGTTAAACGATCTACCTATCCTCGACAAAGGATTCTACCTGCTTGCGGCCGATAATGCTGAACTTCTGGATGCGCTTGAAGCCGGCCGGCCTGACGTCATTCAGCGATGCATATCTTCTATTGTTCGCGAAGGCAGTGGATGGGGTGTGAAGGTAGCGAATCCTGGTGGTGCTGCATTTTGGAAAAACGGTCGTGGAGACCATCACGATCTCGATACGCACCTCCCAGGAAGAACCCTAACAAGTCGAAAGATACTTGAACGACTAGCCGTGGGAGTTCAGGCCGCTGCTCTCCCTCACTCTCTCCATATCCACACTGCTCACCTCGGGCTTCCTGGGAATTGGCGGACACTTTTTGAAACCATGCAGACCCTCGATGGCATACCTGCTCATCTGGCTCATGTTCAATTTCATAGCTATACGGGCGGTGATCTCGATCCAGACAGTTTTGGTTCTGGAGTTTCAAAACTTATCGATTGTTTTCACGAGAATAAAAACCTCACACTCGACGTAGGACAGATACTTTTTGGTGAAACCGTGTCTATGACTGGTGATCCAGAAGCGGCCGAGCACCTTGCCCACACAACTGGCGCTCCCTGGAGTTCTCATGATCTCTGGCTCGAGGGTGGTTGCGGTGTTTTGCCAATTGAATACAAAGAAAAGAGTCTTATTCATTCATGGCAATGGGCCATTGGCCTTGAGTGGTTTTTATCGGTTGATGACCCGTGGCGAGTTGTACTCTCTACCGACCACCCAAATGGCGCTCACTTCACGGCTTACCCTATCCTTATGCAACTCCTGGGTGACGAAGCCTTTCGAAGAGCTGCGTTTCGTCGCATTCATCCAGCCGTTCAAAAACATTCACCACTTGCGTCTCTTTCTCGAGAGTATTCGATCCAAGAGTTATGCATCATTACCAGAGCAGCTCCAGCGAAAATTGCAGGCCTGCCCCAGAAAGGACATCTCGGTGCTGGTGCAGATGCAGACATCACTTTGTATCGACCGAATCATCAACTTGCCGAAATGTTCGCAATGCCAGCTGCCGTCTATAAGTCTGGAAGACTTGTGAATGAAAATGGACACTGCCGATGCCTATCTACCGGACAACATTTAAAGGCGTTCCATACTCGATAAGAGAAAATAACTATTGATCTAATACTTCGAGTAAGTTCGCTAAAAACACCTCCTTATTAAACATCTCTTCTGCCCGTTGCTTACCTGCTGAGGCACAGCGTGTTCGTAATTCTTCATTTTCAAGTAACTCGGTTGCCCGACGGGCGAATTCACTACCAGGATCGGTAGCCACCAGAATCCCAGCATCGCTATCACCCAGCACATCTCGACTCGGTGGCGTGTCAATCACAACAGCTGGGATACCGTGCGATAACCCTTCAAGTAAACATCCACCGTAGGCAACACACCCAGACTGAAGAATCAGTTGGATGTGCCGCAGCAGGGATGGAAGGACGGAGAGGTGATCAAACCAATGGATCGAGGCATCCACTTCCTCGATCCACGCGCGCCGCTGAAGCCGTCGAAGAAGCTTACCACTCCCAATTACGATGTGCTCTACATCGTCACGAGCAACAGCCATTTGGTCGAAACCCCAAATTAGTCTATCGATACGTGATTGTGATATCAGTGGAGCCACACAGAGCGTCCATTTCTTATTCGAATCCAAGCCCATCTGTGAAGCCAACTCCTCTCGGTCGACCATTTCATTGAAAGCAACGGCTGCGGGAGGTACAAAGCGAACGGGTTGTAAAGAATCCACTCTCTCACAGGCCTGCAAAACCGATTCTCCCATCACAATTATTTGATCTGCTCGAGCGACCATTGCAGCTTCCACCTTAGTCAGCGATGGCTGTGATACGTGTTGAATGTAGCGCCACGAACGATGTGAAGGTCGTGTTAAAAATCGAGCACTACCAACTATGATTGCTGTCTCAACACTCCAACCGATCACCGTCTGTGGCTGCTCATTCTGAATAATTTCGGCAACCTGGAAAGTCACAGATATGCGTACCGCTGGCCGACGATTCACCACGTAAACCGCAGCTCCTACCGCCTGGAGCCGAGCTGCGAGGCCACCACCTGAAGACACAAGAACAACACTTACTCGATGACCGGCAGCTATCAGCCCTGATACAGCAAGTTCTATCTGACGGCCGTTTCCTACTGGATCATAATCACAGGCAACCAGCATGTATGTTGTTTTCGAGTGACTTAACATCTTCAACCGGCTGCTCTGAGATAGTGTGTTTGAAAATATACCCCAACCCCCACAATGACATATACATCAATGCATCAAAAACTCATCTATGAATCCATCAGGCAAATCTGAGGTAAATTTCGCCACGCACCGTTATGGTCTAGACCATAACCAACTACAAATACATTCGGTATGTCGAATCCCACATAATCTGGATTCATAATCACCTCGACCCTACTCTTCTTACGCAAAAGAACGAGTGACTTGACTGAGACTGCACCCCGAGCATAGATCGCCTCAACCAATGCAGCCATTGTTCGTCCAGTATCAAAGATGTCATCGACAAGTAAGACGTGCTTCTGAGACACATCGGGCAATAAATCGAGATGAAGGTTCAGCCTCCCAGGGGTAGTTTCGACTCCTCGATAACTGCTTGCCGAGACCATCCCTACTTCTATCGAGCCATCAAGTCTTCGCAAAAGATCCGCAAAGAGCATAATACTACCGGTAAGGACGCCTACAAGAACAAGAGGCTGATCGCCTCGATCATTTTGCACGAGAGCAGCAAGCCGATCGACACCGTCTGACAATTCCTCACGAGAAAGTAAAACTTCCATTATGATCTCCTTACACAACACGATCACTTAGTTTATTTTGTATTCGAGCGTCGCCACTTCTCATCAAAACGCTACCCGATTCAACAATAATTCAAAATCCCACATGCCAGCAAATGCATCTACTGATTGGACCTGTTACTCAGTCGCTGGCCACTCATGTGACCTATTTACACCGACTACTATTTCTGAATCAGAACGTATCATCCTTTACTTTCATGACCTGCAGGAACAATCGCCGAAAGACCTTCCGGCACTCTGCCAAGCATTCGAATCTGCGGGACTTCGAGTCCTTGCACCCCGCATAGGACGAACGTGGTGTCTTCAGCAACAGCTGAACCGCTTTGATAACACAATGAGCTCTGAAGAGTATATCCTTGGCCCTATTCTCGATGAGTGCCGTCGCATCACAGGCGTGACATCAGGAGGCATTGGACTATTGGGCTACGAGATGGGCGGGCAAGCAGCCCTTCGACTGGCGTACCGTCATCCAGATAAATTTCCAATAGCCGCGGCAATTGCACCAGCAATCGACTTCCACATTGGGATGCGGCATGGACACGACTGGGCTGATGGCGAACTGTTCGATACGCTCTGGGAAATCTTTGATGATCCTGAACAGGCGAGACAAGAAACTGCTATTCTCCATGTTCATCCACTTAACTGGCCACGTCACCAGTGGCTTGTCAGTAGTAGTAACGACGCAAGATGGCACGATGGCGCTGTTCGATTAAGCAGTAAATTAATAGCGCTTGGTATTCCACACACTGCGATCCTAGATGAAAACACTCACGAAGATATGGTGTCCGATTTTGTTGATGATGCGATAACGTTCATTATAAAATCGCTTGATGCTGAAGCGAGACGCGTCACTTAAATCGAACACGTCATTTGCCAAATAAACCCAGACTTCTCTGATGGCGGATGCCTCGTAATTGATGAGCAGTAGCAAGCACGCATCACGACATTCGTATAACCACATGTCGTACTAACGTGGAATTTGTGGCATGTTTGCCCCACCGATCTGATCGAGGTCAAGGTATCGAGCATCTTTTACTTCGACTCGATTATATTTTCGCCAATAGAGAATCTTTCCTGCTGACGCACTCGACGTCGGCCCGCCCACTCTATCTTGACGAAAAAGCTGTGCATCACTCCTTCCATCCCCTTCAAACACGAGAAGATCTTTCAGCTCACTGAACGAAAGTCGTGCACTACGAGCCGTGAACGAATCACCCTCGACAAGGACATTTCCTCCAGCTGAGAGTTCGACTGAACGTCCCGGTTTCCCCGGGACAGAAGGTGCCTGACCAATGCCCAAGGTATCACTGGTCACGGCAATAGCCTGCTCAGGAAGCCCTCTGGGGTCATGAAGATCAAGGCTGGCGTCCCATGTATCAACAGGTCCCCATATTGTTTCCACGCGTTGCTGAAACTCCATCTGCCGCTGATTCATATTGCCTGCAAAGCCCCTCTGAAAGTCAACACCGAGAAAAGTAACACCCGGATTCTCAGGTGACTTGGGAACATCTGGTTGGTGTCGTAACTCTTGCCCCGGCAGCCCAGGTGTACTTACAGGAAGTCCACCTTCGCCTCTGCGGGTACTCGTTAATCGACCCGGCCCTGTTCCCCTGACATCTCCTGTCAACCTGTCAAAAAAGAGATCCCGAACAAAAAGCTTTTCAAGAGACTCCAGATTTCCATCAACCTCAGACGTGCTGCTTATCTGAACGCCATCCCCGCACTTGATTTGGGCAATGTCGGTCTGCTGGGATGAAACTACACCCTGCTGACGGCTGAAGTCCACAGGCTGCGTAAAAATACAATCGAGTAAGCCTGCCTGGACTGAAACGCCTCCGCTAGCGGTCTGGACCCGGTCAATAAAGCGAGCAGTTTGTCCATCAAAATCCATTCTACCCTGCCAGGCAACAACCAGAGGTTGAGCAACTCCTGACGTTTTTTCTATCTGGTTTTGACGAATACCAGAGCCCAAAAGATCGAATGAATCCAAACCAACGCCCGCGTTAGCAACAGGAACTGCCAATTGTCCCCCACCATCAACAGCCACTCGATTTCGACCACGATCGAACTCAATCAGTGGGCCCTCAAGATCAAACTGATCACTCCGTACAGTAGCCGGACGCCCAGATACAACTGCTTTCGCATCAAACTGTGTAGGACTCGTTAATTGCAACTGATCTCCACATATTTTTAGACGAGGCTCTCCTTTATTCGTCCTTGAATCTTGTTCAAGAAGCTGAACATCACCTTCGAGTGACATCTCTTGCAATTCATTTTGGTTCGGTGAAAGAACAACAAGCCCACGAATCAGATTCCCCGTTGCAAGCAATTTACGATCAGCCGAAATAGGTGGCCGAATTGCAGGAATTGGCTGATGGACATCCTGTCCTACTACGCTTTGTGTTTTGCCTGCGTTGGCACGTGCATCAACTTCACTGGCAACAGGTCCTTCAGGACTCTGCTCCTGTTTCACACTACCCTGCCATTCAGAATTCCTTCGAAACCAGATTTCCATGCGATCTGTACGAGCCGCCACCTCTGGAACATCTATTTCAACAACACCGCGAACGAGCATCCGCAGAGGATTTAATGAGGCCACCTTCGGCAAACGATTGGTCGTTGTATCGATGGTTGGCTGAGCAGGAGTCTGTTCGAACCAAAAGTGCATTTCTGCACCGGTGAGCTTACCCTGCAAATCGACAGACACTTCAGCTTGACCCGATATTGAAGCAACATGACCCGTTTCATCTGGACGAACCCGAAGCCATTTTTGCCAGCGGGATTCGATGGCCAGTTGTTTCTCATCCATTGCCCGAAGCCACCCGGGCCCGATCGCCATTAATGAACCAATTGTATTGGCTTGACCTGGTGTGTAATCAACCGATTTCGCCTCAAGCTCAACCCCAGTCGCATGAATTGAAACCGGGTCCTCTCCGTCGAGCAGAATCCTACCCGTGTGAAGTTCATAACCGAGGCGATCAGCTCGTACCTCAAGTCCTGCAGATGGACTTTGAACCCGCACCGGTGAACCACTTGCTTGAATTTCAACAACTTCCAAACTACTTGATGAATCCTCTTTTGTCTGTTGTTCACCCTCACCTAAAACAATGGCAAGCACATCACAGGAGAGGTGATCTCCTCTCTGTTCTGGCACACCACGGCGAACATCAACAGCGTCTTCGAGAGTAATAACATTAGCCGAAAGATTTGCGGTCAGACCACCATCACACTTGACTAGAACGGGCTGCTCATCTGTTTCTGATTGAGACATGAGATCACCTGATCCAGGCACTACTCCACTTGCTAGACCTTCTAATCGCAACTCCACCTCTCGCTCAAGTCGTATCGTATCGATACCGCCAATATTAGGTCCGTGGCCACCACCTACTTGACTTGGTAGAAGTGTCGCCACCAGCCCCTGACCTTTACCAACAGACCGCCCAAAACGAAAATCTACTTTTTCATTTGTATGTATTTCAAATTCATCGAGTTCGAGGTCACGTGTAACGAGTTCAATATCATCATTCGCACCAACTGAACTTTGAGTCCCTCGAATAGTCACTTGGCCTCGTAAACTACCACCTACGAGACGAGCTAGTCTCCCTGCACGTAAATCAAGTGGCTCATCGAATTCAAGAACTGCGCCCTGTGGTGCACGCAATAAAATAGTGCGGCCATTCTCTGAATCAGCTCGTCGCTGACCATCAGGAAGAACAATAACCGTACAAGGAACTAAATTTACACGACCGTCCGGCAGGGAGTGATACTGCTTAAAGAGAAGCCGCATGCCGCGGCTTTCC
>JBDOMQ010000428.1:0-2589 GCA_039831725.1 Pirellulales bacterium | reverse complement strand
TTCATTTCACTTTCTGTTGCTGCACCAACATTAATCTTGGCAACACCACCAGCAAGTTTTGCAAGACGCTCTTCCAGCTTTTCACGATCGTAGTCACTGGATGCATTCTCAATTTCACGACGAATCTGCTCAATCCGTGCTTTGATGTCAGATGTTTTTCCGCCACCCTCGATAATGGTCGTGTTGTCTTTATCGATAATGACCTTCTTGGCACGGCCCAACTCGGCAAGACCGATGTTCTCGAGTTTCATACCCAGATTTTCAAAGACAGCAGTTGCTCCGGTGAGAATCGCAATATCTTCGAGCATGGCCTTTCGGCGATCACCGTATCCTGGAGCCTTGACGGCAGATACCTGGAATGTGCCACGCAAACGGTTGATTACCAATGTGGCAAGTGCTTCTCCGTCGACTTCTTCAGAAACAATCAGCATCGGCTTGCCGGCATTTACAACAGCCTCCAATAGCGGAACGATGTCTTTCACTGTGGAGATTTTTTTCTCGTACACGAGGATGTAGCAGTCTTCAAGAACACACTGCATAGCCTGTGCATCGGTGACGAAGTAAGGAGAGAGATACCCTCGATCGAATTGCATGCCCTCAACAAACTCAATTTCTGTCGCGAGGCTTTTCCCTTCATCGACAGTAATCACGCCGTCCTTGCCTACTTTATCCATAGCTTCTGCAAGCAAGTCACCAATCTCAGCATCATTATTTGCTGCGATAGACGCAACCTGGGCCATCTCTTTCTTGCCCTTTACAGGGATCGCTGAACTGTGGAGTTTCGCTGTGATGTCCTCAACAGCTTTTTCAATTCCGGTCTTCATCTGGATCGGATTGACTCCGGCAACAACGGCTCGCAGTCCCTCATTGAAAACGGCCTCAGCGAGGACAGTTGCCGTTGTGGTGCCATCACCGGCAACATCACTTGTCTTACTTGCAACTTCACGCACCATGCGGGCACCCATGTTTTCATAGGTGTCTTCAAGATCAATTTCTTTTGCAACGGTAACACCGTCCTTGGTAACCGTTGGAGAACCGAAACTCTTTTGCAGAATTACGTTTCGACCCTTTGGACCAAGTGTAACCTTGACTGCACGGGCCAGTTTGGAGACACCCCGCCGCATTGCTTCGCGGGCTTCCTGATCAAACGCCATCATTTTGGCCATCGAATGTTTCTCCTGTACTGAAAATTATTTGAACGGTTTAAGTTTGGAAATGTGAATCACCAGTCGTTTGCCGACGACGGGCTGTGGCGTACTAACCAAGGACTGCTAGAATGTCGTCTTCTCGCATCAGCAACAGTTCTTGCTCGGCAACCTGAAAAGCTTCTCCTGCGTAGCTCGTAAAGACCACGCGATCGCCAGGCTTTACCTGTAAAGGATGACGATTTCCTTTATCGTCGAGCTTGCCTTCACCAACGCTGACAACAACGCCTCGTGCAGGCTTGTCTTTTGCTGAATCTGGTAGAAGAATGCCACCAGATGTTGTCTGCTCGCTCTCCTCGCGTTCCACAACAACGCGATCACCAAGGGGGATAAGGGTTGATTTGGCCTTCCCGGCCTTGCTCGCAGCGGCTGCCATTCTGGGGTCCTCTATAGTCCGATTGAAAGGGAAAGTCGAAACGATACTGCAGGAGTGATATCGCAAGGCTGTAGCCGAGGGATACCAAATTCCCAAAGTGATGTGACTGCCTCAGCGGCATTCACCAACACCTAAGTCCCACCTAGTGCAACTCCCGCGCCAGTTTGCAAATGAGTGTCAGAAAATTCGTCAAGAGCAGTTTTTCACGACTTTCGACGTGTGAATTCATGGTTTTTTTGCTTTAACTCGTCTTTTCTGGAATGGCTCTCCTGTTTTTACGCAGCAGAGCTTCAACGTTCCGATATTCTGGCAGACTGCCATATTGGCGGCACAGATGAACAAAAGGCTTTTCTCTGGTTCTTGTTTCCTCTCCTGCAAAACGTGAAAACGAGCTGATTGTGTCCACCTGATGTCTCATCATCCGGTCCACACTCGTTGGTAATCACCTCAAAAAATCGCTAGGATTACCGCTTCGTCCTTTTGTTTGTCTTCGTTTGGCTTCCTTGCAAGTCAAATCGATTCCAATTCGAACTGCTTCGCTGGGATCTTGATGTGGCGAGAGACAACGAAAGGTTTCAATATTATTCTTTGTGTTCCATTTGAGGTTGTTCGCTTTTAAACGACTTGGAGAAGAACGGCATGGCTCAGTATCGACGGATAGGCGTCACGAATAACAACGATGTCGCCATCGTCAGTTTCAACGACAAAAAGATTCTAGATGAGGCAAGCATCCAGGAGCTCGGCACTGAACTCTTTGGTCTTGTTGAGCAGCAAAGCATGGGTGATATCTTGCTCAACTTCACCAATGTAGAATTCCTTTCAAGTGCTGCCCTTGGCAAGTTGATCACGCTGGATCGCAAGGTAAAGGCAAGTAAAGGTCGGATGAAGATGTGTAACATCCGCCCTGAAATTTTTGAAGTTTTTCAGATCACAAAACTAAATAAAGTTTTTGATATTCGAAAAGATGAAGCAGAAGCAATGACAGCCTTTGGTTGATTGCTCATAGTT
>JBDOMQ010000072.1:0-12698 GCA_039831725.1 Pirellulales bacterium | reverse complement strand
AATTGAGAATTCTATCCTGAAAAAAGTTACACTTAATTTCAGACTAGCTTTATTGATCTATTGCGAGAGTGGCGGAATTGGCAGACGCGCTGGATTTAGGTTCCAGTACCGCAAGGTGTGGGGGTTCGACTCCCCCCTCTCGCACTAACGCGTGATGCAGCCAGGAATTAGCCGGTCATCATGCGTGAGCGACCGAGTGCTTCCTCAGCCTCTTCTATTCTGCCCGCCCGCATACACGCAACACTTAGTGCCGTGTAGCTGAAAGGCTCATTTGGTTCGAGCTCGCATACACGCCTTGCGTGCTCAACAGCTTTTTCGTGTCGCTCTAATCGAGTACACCAGGCCGCCAAAGCAGAATGGGCCAATGCAAAGTTGGGGTTTTCAACAACAACTTCCTCGAGGGCAGCCACTGCTTCTTCCAGTTTGCCGTCATTTTTCAACTTCTCCGCCGCCTCATACGCATCATCTTGATTCATCATTGCACCCTTTCCAAAAAATTCACTCTACTTCTCGTTCGATTGTTTTCTCCCGCTCGCATTTCAAGATAAGCAATTTTAACCTTATTTCGCCCATTGTCGCCTCATTGCTGTTTATTTAGCTACTCTCTGCAAAACACGAAGGATAGGCGGACCTGGAAGCTGCCATGTTTTTAATTCCGCCAAAATGGGATTGAATTCAAACGGCCTACAGACCGATAAACCGCTGAGATAGCAACCTTGCTGTACATCCCCGCACAACAGGCAATTCGTGAGCATTCATCCACTGGCACTCGTGAGTCCCGAAGCTGAACTGGGAGTCGGCATTACAGTGGCTGCATTCGCAACTATTGAAGCCGGCGCATCTCTTGGCGACTATTGTACAGTTGGAAGCGGTGCCGTTATCAAAACTGGTGTTTCCATAGGTTCCAACAATGAGATTTGTGAACATTCTGTCATTGGTGGGCAACCTCAACATACCGCCCGTCCAGAAACAGTTGGAACGGTTGCCATTGGCGACAACAACGTTTTTCGCGAAGGTGTCACGATTCATCGAGCACTGAAACCTGATGGACAAACAAAAGTCGGTGATCACAATTACCTCATGGCGGGAGCTCATCTCGGCCATGACACGCACCTTGGTAATAATTGTGTCTTTGCGAATAATTCACTCGCTGGTGGACACGTCATCATTGAAGACCGATCTTTTGTCTCTGGCGCTGTTGCGATACATCAATTCTGCCGTGTTGGTCAATTCTCAATGATTGGTGGCCATGCCAGAGTCGTTCAAGATGTACCCCCCTTCATGCTGATCGACGGCCAATCTGGAAGTATTGTTGGCCTGAACACAATTGGACTTCGGCGAGCTGGCTACCCAGCAGATGAACTCACTGCCCTCAAGGCCGCGTATCGTGTCATCTATCGCAGAGGCCTTCCTTGGACAGAAGTCCTCGAGACGCTCAAAACAGAATTTACTACCGGCCTTGCTGCACATCTCCATACATTTCTCGCTCAGGGAAGACGAGGTTTTGTGCAAGAACGACGTTCACCACCTTCCTCTGCAGCGACACTAAGGCTTCGAATTGCTGACGAGGAAAAACGCAACATCAGAGCAAAAGCCGGTTAAAACCGGCAGTCTAGTCGTCTATCGAGTAGACATTTGTTGCGTTGGGTGCTAATTCAGTAGCCGAAAAACTCCAACTCATCACCCTGTGATGCGTTGTAGACTTCAAACAGATCTCAGTGGAGTTTCTTTGCTTGTTTCTCCCAAGAGTATCTCGGCTCAGGAAGATTCTCCATGCAACTACTCACCTTCACAATTGACGGACAGCAATACGGCTTAGATACCCGGAATATTGTTGAGGTACTGCCATTTATTTCTGCCCAAGAGCTCCCGCAACAAGCCGAAGAAATTCGTGGCCTCATCCGCTATCGAGGAAAGCTATTGCCAGTACTTGATCTGTGCCAACTCATCCTAGATCGTCCATGCCAGTCACGGCTTGGGACTCGGACCGTTGTTATAAGAACGACTGCGGATGATACAGATGACACGTCACTCGTATTTGCCATCACAGCCGAAGACGTTGTCGGCATTTCAACAACAACGTTTGATAGCACGAACTGTGAGCATGCAGAATCCTTTCTCGGCCCAATTGTTGACGCTAAGAGTAATACGACTGACAAACTTTCTATTCAAATTATTGTGGTGGAATCACTTCAAAATAATAGAAACCTACAAAAATTAATGAGCTACACACGTCAAGAATTAGGTCAGCACAAGGCAGTTGAATCGGATCCCACAAGGTGAACTGATGACGACCAACTACCATAGTTCGTCTGCTCAGCATTCTACGGAGCAGCCTCTAACTCTAAATGCAAGCATGGCCTCTCGTCTTGCTGAAACAGTAAGCCGTACTATTGGCTTTGACCTGGAACGCATCGGCTTGAATTCTATGATCCGTGCTGCTCATGAAGCACAGACTCATTCAAAGGCAGCAACAATCGAGGCCCTTGAAAACCAATTGCTTCACGACCATGAGTGTCGCCAACTATTCATTGAGTCCATAGTTGTTCCAGAAAGTTGGCTGTTTCGTGAACCAAAGGTTTTCGAATACATCCATGCCCAGCTCGTCAAACGACTCGAGCAACAGCCGCAAGTCAGGATACTTTCTGCTCCATGTGCCACTGGGGAAGAAGCCTGTTCGATTGCCTTATCGCTGCTAGAGTCAGGGCACTCCCAAACACAATTTCGTATCATCGCTACAGATATCAGTCGACGTGCAATCAAACAAGCACGCAGTGGCTTATTCTCAGAAAATGCTTTTCGTGCCATCGATGAAAAACGAAAGAACAAATGGTTTTCTTCAACGCCGAAAGGCTGCTTGGTGGCCTCCGAGATACAGGAAACAATTGAATTCTCAGATCGAAATCTGCTCAATTCCAGCACTGAAACTGAACTGAGACACAAAGCACAAGGTGGGTTTGATCTTATTTGCTGCCGTAACTTACTTGTCTACTTTACGAAGCAATCACGAAAAACTCTTCTCCAGACACTGACACGTTTATTGAACCCCAATGGAGAACTCGTTGTTGGAGCAGCAGAGACTGTGATTCTTTCTGCACGTGATTGGGAGCCAACTGGTCCACTCACTTTTCGTCTCCGCAGACAAGCCGTCGAGTCACCACTTGTGCAGCAGAAATCCATTCTCGCGAAAAAAGAAACCAGTCAAACGGACTATACCAGACCAACAATTTCCTTTGAAAATGTCACTGCTACCCCCACCGCTTCTCCAGAGATCATCCGAGATGTCGAGACTCTCGCGAATGCTGGTGACATAGAGAATGCGATTCAACTTTGCCAAAAATCACTCCAAATCAATGGCACGCAGACTGATCTGTTGTACATGCTGGCAATTCTTCACCAAACGGCTGGAGATTATAAGACGTCCGAAAAACTACTTGAAAAAACGGTGTACCTTGAACCCCAACACGAAGGGGCCCTTCTTTCTCTCGCGCTGATTGCAAAGCGGCGAGGTGACACGATGGCAGAACGAAGGTATCGTCGAAGTGCTTCCTTCGGAGATCTGCATTCATGAAAAAAATAAACGAGCAAATATACAACCCAACATTAAGGACGACAGAGGACACGGGTGCTGCTCAAGATCAACCACCTGATTGCTGGAGAGTGATTGGTGTCGGTGGCGATCGAAGTTGTCCAGAATTAGAAACGTATATTCATTGCCGTAACTGTCCTGTAATGGCCGATGCCGCCGAGGCATTCTTTAACCGTGCACCACCGGAAGGATACCTTGATGAATGGCGCCACGTTTTAGAAACAACATCGGAAGGCACCGAATCAAGTGGTGTGAGCGTTCTTATTTTCCGACTTGCTGACGAATGGTTTTCACTTGGTGCTGAGTCTCTGACCGAAGTTACTCCGTTACGTAGAATTCACACCATTCCCCACCGGAGCAACTCTGTGTTCGCTGGCATGGTAAACGTGCGTGGACAGTTACTTCTTTGCTGCTCCCTACACGGGCTCCTCGGGCTTCGACAGATGGACCCACGGACATTGAAGTTGAAAAACAATTCCGATCCGACAAATGATGACAACAGAAGCATCCAGCCATCTGATGATGACGCAATCCTTGCACCTGAGAGACTCTTGGTCACCTCGCTCACTACAGGTCGAGTCACGCGCAGATGGACCTTCCCGGTCAATGAAGTTGCTGGTGTACACCGTATTAATAATGAGGATTTACGTGAGGTTCCGTCGACTCTCGGTAAGCCAGGCCAACGATTTTCGAGTGCCTTGTTTTCATGGAATTCGCGTACCGTGAGCCTCCTTGATACAAACCAGATCTTCGAGGGAATCCACGAACAAATCCCATCCTAAGCTGTTTTTTCTAAAAGAAGGTGTTCACGTGAACGACGACTTGAGCGGTTTTTCTATGCTTGAACTGTTTCGGCTGGAAGCTGAAAGCCAAGCAGAAATTCTATCTTCAGGAGTTCTTGCAATTGAAGAGCAGCGTCAGTCTGCTGAAACCATTGAGTCACTTATGCGAGCAGCACATTCCCTGAAGGGCGCTGCTCGGATTGTGGGTCTTGATGCTGCTGTACAAGTTGCCCACGCCCTTGAAGATGTATTTCTCGCGGCTGGTGACAACAAAATAAGCGTTCAGCCGACACATGCAGATATTCTACTCACCGGCATCGACTTTCTTTCCTCGATAGCTGCTGCTGATAACGGCACCGATACAACTTGGCAAGACAAAGCCAACACATGCGTTCAAAATCTGCAATCACTTACGTCTGGCACCACCCAAAAAGGAAGTAATCCAACGCCAGAGCCTACTGGACCACCAACTACCGAAGGAACACGTACCGAGCAGTCAGCAATTCCCGACAGCTCAATTAAGAATGAACCAAACCATCGGGAGACGGAGACACCAGGTAAAGGTAAGCCTCAGAATGTTGCTCTTGGGAACACAACAGAAAACAAACCGGAAGCCTCTACTGAGGATGGTACTACGGAGACAGGTCCCACTAACGTACCGCTTTCACAAACAAAAACTGATTTGCGTGAATCTGGCAAGGCACAGGTAGATCCTGCAGATTCAGCGAAGGATGAGGAAGATCGAGTTGTTCGAGTCTCGGCAGGAAGCTTAACAAGACTGGTAGGACTCGCTGGGGAATCTCTTGTCGAGGCTCGTCAGCTAAGGCCGTTTGCAGACTCTCTGCTCGCACTCCGTGAATCCCAAACTGATTTGTGTGATCAAATAACTGCATGCGAAGAAAAGATTCGTAGCGCTGAATTACCCCCATCACAAATGGCACTTATCGAGAGCTTGCGACAGCGGTCAGTTCAAAGCCTCGAGAAACTTGTAAAAATAATCGAAGCTTTTGAAGGCTTTGCACGACGCAATGAAGATCTTTCTGAACGTCTGCACCGAGAAGTGATATTCAGCCGAATGAGACCTCTCGCCGACGGTGTTCATGGCTTCCCAAGACTTGTACGGGATGTATCACGCCAACTTAATAAGCAGGTTCGGCTCGTGGTGAATGGAGAACAAACTGGTGTTGACCGAGACATCCTCGACAAACTTGAGGCTCCACTTTCCCATCTTGTTCGTAATGCCCTCGACCACGGCATGGAATTACCGGACGATCGCCTTCGCGAAGGAAAACCGGCAGGCGGAACAATCACAATTGATGCCGGACACCGAGCAGGAAGTCTCACCATTAGCATCACGGACGACGGGCGTGGTATTAACCTTGAATCGCTCAAAACAAAAATTATTGAACGCGAACTTGTTACGCCTCAGGTTGCCGAACGACTTTCCGAAGCTGAACTTCTTGAGTTTTTATTCTTGCCTGGATTTTCTACACGAAATAAAGTTACCGAAATTTCTGGAAGAGGCGTGGGGCTAGACGTTGTGCAGACCATGGTGAAAGCCGTTGGTGGAACCGTCCGAATAACGACTCAGCCTGGCACACAAACGTGCTTTACGCTGCAACTTCCGATCACGATGTCTGTTATCCGAGCCCTTCTTGTTGATATAGGTGGCGAACCTTACGCCTTTCCATTACCCAGAATTGACCACATTCTTACATGCCGACGAGAAGAGATTGCATCGGTCGAAGCTCGTAACTATCTCGACCATGATGGAGTTGCAATCGGCCTTGTGCACGCCTGCAATGTATTTGACATTGCGATGCCTGACAGCGACGAAGACTCTCTTTCGGTTGTTGTTCTGAGCGATAGAGGCCAGCGATTTGGATTAGTCGTAAATGATTTTTTAGGCGAGCGTGATCTCGAAGTTCGTCCGCTTGATTCACGACTCGGCAAGGTGCCAAACATAAGTAGCGCCTCACTGCTGGAAAACGGAGATCCCGTTCTGATTGTTGACATTGAGGACGTTGTTCGGTCGATCGACAATTTACTTACTGGCCGTGGAATCTCTCCAATTGACGCAGCCCGTGAAGAACTGGAAGCCAGTCAAGCCAAGCGTATATTAGTTGTTGATGATTCAATCACTGTACGAGAACTCGAACGCCAACTGCTTCAGTCACGAGGATATGAGGTGGACGTTGCGGTAGACGGAATGGACGGCTGGAATGCTTTCCGTAGCACACCCTACGATCTTGTTGTCAGTGATGTCGACATGCCTCGAATGGATGGGATCGGTTTAGTCACGCTCATCAAAACCGATGCGCAACGTAGCCATGTTCCTGTTGTTATTGTGTCGTACAAAGATCGTGAAGAGGATCGACTTCGAGGTCTTGATGCCGGTGCAAATCGCTATCTTACAAAAAGCAGTTTTCAAGACGATACGTTCCTTGAAACAATTGTCGACCTTATTGGTGAGCCTACCGACTAAAGTGCACTCTCGACTCAATTGCTTGCATCAAACCAAGGACAGTCCGTTCTACGGGGTCACCGTTCAGGCCAATAACCTGGACCCCGATCGGCAAGCCAACACTGCCATCATCCGTCTTAACAGCTGTTCGCAAAACTCGATCGAAGCTGAGATGCCGGCCAGATTGCTCGCCTTCGGAAACTCGAGTTACTGGAACAACACCTGCCGGCAAGTCCACAAGATTGGCCAGCAGACACGGTGATGCTGCCGCAACCAGACGCGCTGCAGCCCCATGCTGTAATGCGGGCAATGAAGACACTGGGCAAAGGATCGCATCAAATTGCTTGGATGTATTCCGCATATGCTCGATAATCTCGTCGCGCCGCGCAATCAATTTCCTGAATCCTTTTTTGCTACGCGGTCCAGTTGCCATCAGAGCAGCCGCATCAATTCGGTTCCCGATGATCCACATGAAAGCTGCAAGGAACGGACGGATCCATCGCGGCAACCCCCCTATACGCAAGAGTGTTGCTATACCAGGAATCGGTTTGTCGTCACCAAATAACCGCTGAACATCATGCCCACCATCAGCAGATAGAAGGCCGAACATGACCCACGCAGCCTCTTGTGCAACATCGTCCCGAATAAATTCAACATGGTGCCCGGCTTGAACCAGGGCCTCAGAAGATTCACGGACTGCTCTTTTTATTGCCGGAGAAGGCTCGATAATTCCGACGTCTTCCCAGACCGCAATTCTCTGAGAGCGAAACGGTTCTTCGGGTTTATTCACGAGATCAAGAGAATCTGCGACGAGACTGAGATCATCAACACTTGAGGCAAAGAATCCTACGCGAGAAGATACGACGTCAAAGTTCGGTATCGTATTAAAGGCTCCGCCATTGCCCAAGATACCTGAAGAAGGAAGAAGAGATGGCACACCGCACGCGTGTGCTGGCTGCCGAACGCTACCAGCCAAATCGTTACCCACTCCTAACGGAACCACCCCAGCAGCAACAAGAGCGGCATCGCCACCACTTGATCCGCCTGGGCCTCGTGTCTTCCTTTCCGGATGATTTGTTTGTCCCCAGACCGGATTGGTTGTCTCGTGCAAATACATCGCTTGTGGAATATTTGATTTCCCTACAACCACGACACCACATTCTTTAAGACGCTGCACAATTGAGGCATCTTCAACATCAATCTGATCGCGTCTAGAGGGGATCCCAAGCGTTGTCTGTAGTCCCTCAACCGAAAAACACTCCTTTATGCTAGCTGGAACACCTGCAAGGGGGCTTTCTCGGTCAACTTTGACACATGCTTCTTGTGCGTTGTGATATTGGGGTTGTACAAGCGCATTGAGCCCCTCATGCGTCTCTCGGAATCGCTGATGTGACTTCGAAAGCACGTGCTGAGGACTAGTCGTTTTGCCTTGAATAGCGTTTACTATTTCAACTATCGAACCGTGGGGCATTCAAAACCTTTCTGAATTTACAACCCATTAGAACAAAGACTCTGGCGGATTCGCTGACAGTCCGTGCAGAGGTCCATATCGTCGGTATAGGCTTTCCACTAGATATTTTTCTGACACCGGCTTGTCGGAAACTTTTTCTACAAGTGCCTCAGACTTCACTGTCCTGCCAGAGGCATGAATATGTTCGTGTAGCCATTGGAGGAGTGGGGCGAATTCTCCACTACGAATTTGTTCAGCAAGGCCAACACCCGCATGCTGGGCAGCATCCATTATCTGTGCAGAAAAAATATTTCCTAGCGTGTAGGTTGGAAAGTAGCCGATTAACCCCGCTGGCCAATGAATATCCTGTAACACACCCTCCCGGACAGTTGGTGGACGCCTACCAAAGTCGGCTTCGAAGCGGTCGTTCCAAGCGTCTGGAAGATCAGCAACTGCAAGATTTCCATGAATGATCTCTCGTTCAAGATCAAACCGCATCATCACATGTAAGTTATACGTCACCTCATCAGCCTCAACGCGAATAAAATTTGGCTCCACGCTTCTCACTGCTTCTGCCAATTGATCTGATGTAACTTCGTTAAGTGATTCTGGAAAAGCTTTTCTAGCAAGCGGAAAGCACCACTCCCAGAATTCGGGTGAACGACCCACAAGGTTTTCCCATAGTCGTGATTGCGATTCGTGAATACCAAGAGAAGTTGCCTCGCCAGGGGGCAAACCAAACCAATCAACTGGTAATCCCTGCTCATAGAGACCATGTCCGGCTTCATGAAGAACACTATAAAGAGCTGTGGACAGAAAATTCTCGTCCCAACGAGTCGTCAGACGACAATCATTGGGACCAAGCGTTGAACAGAAGGGATGTGCTGTTGTATCGAGACGTCCTCTCTCAAATTGAAAACCAATTTTTTCAATAATTTGGCGGACAAATACCTGCTGGGATTGTACTGGAAAGACACCTCGAAGAGCCCTGTCTTGCGGCCCCTCTGTTGACTCGAAACACCCATGGACAAGAGGTGCTAAAGATTTCCGCAGCTTGGAAAATGTGGTGTCAACAGATCTCCATCGGGCGCCCGGCTCATAATCATCCATCAGGGCATCATAGGGGTCCAACTCTGGACTCTGACACGCTGCCATTTCTCGCTTCAGTGAGAACATCTTTTCCAGATGGCCAACCATCTTTTCCCATTCTGACGCTTCGACAGCACGAACCCACTCTTGCTGAGCTTCGATCGATGTGCGGGCAATCTCTTCAACAAGCTTTCCTGGAACACGAGACTGTTTCTTAAAATCTTCATGAAGTAATCGAATTGTTGCCCGAACAACTCCGGGGCCATCTGCCGCAAGTGAACTACCCGCAAGTTTTTCTAATCTTTCTCCTTGCTCTTTCTGTGTTCGCTGAGCATGTGTTATTGCGGCTAACCTCGCTGCCTGCTCTGCCCGAAATTCTCCAGCCGCAGATGGCAGCATCGTCTGTTCGTCCCACTGCAGCAGGCCATCAACACTAGCCAAAAGAGACACCGATTTTGCATGCTCGCAAGAAGCTAGAAAATCCTCGTAACCGGATTTCTCGTCAGCTAAATCTGAATAATTCACTCTTTCTCCACCTCATAAAGGTCACAATGTTCTGTTTGCCGGGTGCAATTTTTACAATGCCAAGACGACACCGCTTGAATCTGACTATCATAATAATTGACTACGGTACACAATTTTGAAATCTCAATACACAAGGACATTCATTCACAATGCTTGACGCACTCATTATTGCAGCTCATCCTGATGACGCTGAACTTGGGATGGGAGGAACAATTGTGAGAATGCTTGAAGATGGCTTGAGTGTTGGCATCCTAGACCTAACGAATGGTGAGCCCACTCCGCTCGGAACACCAGAAATCCGAATGAGTGAGACACAAGCGGCAACTGACGTATTGGGTGTCAAATGGAGAGAAAACCTCTGGCTTCCTAATCGGAAACTTCAACCTGACTTAGCTGCACGAGCAGCTCTTGCCGGTGTTATAAGACAGACCCAGCCCCGCTGGCTCTTCACCCATTATTGGGTCGATGCCCACCCTGACCATGTTGCTGCATGTGAACTCACCGAAGCGGCACGATTCTGGGCAAAACTGTCGAAATGTGACCTACCATCCAAGCCTCATCATCCAGAACGCATCTTCCACTTTTGGAGTGTCCACCAAAAAACTCCCCCCCAACCATCCTTTGTTATTGATACGACGAAGACCCACCAAACGAAACAGAAAGCTATTCAGTGTTATAGAAGCCAATTTCCCCCCTCAGAATCGGGTTTCTCGGTTCCCGAACGGGTAGCGGCCGGTGATGCCTGGTGGGGGACAATGATCGGTACAGCCGCGGGTGAACCCTTTGCCTGCCGTGAACCAATTGCTTTGTCCGGATTTGGTGACTTGCGGTGACTTTCACGAAGAGACGGTTCTTCTCAAAAAGGACTTTCATGCACCTCGTGAAGTCTGGGCGCTTCAGGCAGGTTCATTGTGTCAATTTGAGCGACCAACACGGTACAGCCTGCTTGGGTGAGGGAGACTTCGCAGGCTGGTACGCAGAACTCTGGTGAGCACACTGTACAAGAGCCGAAGACAAATAAGGGTAGGGTGGTCTACCTGCACTAAACGCCAGTACGCTCTCGCTTTCGCCGAAAGGAAAAGCACTCATGGCCTCTCGAGATATAAACGTCGTTGCACTCGTCAAAGGCAGTGAGCGTTATGTGTTTCTCTACGATGATGACAGCAGAGCAGAAACACTGAGAACGCTAAACCGCTATGCGGCTGACCCAAAACTTAGCTTTTCCTGGTATGACGCGTCCGTCCTTGGTCAGAAAGTACGGCAAAACAAGTCTCATTCACGAAGAGAAGGCATAGCTCCACGAGTTGACCGTCGAACCTCGTAGCTTCAATGTACAACAACCGCCTTCAGATAACGTCTCCAAAACTCTCGCTATATAATATTACTAGGTTATGGTCGATCACGCGGCAAACCCTGCTTTTAGAGAGGCTTTGAATCGCTATCTTCGTTTCTTGGCAGCTGAAAGGGGTGGTGCAACTCATACGGTGAAAAGCTACCGTGAGGACCTCCTCCAACTTATTGATTATCTTCAAGATGCTGGCTGCAAACGACCCGCAGACGTCTCAACAGTTGTACTTCGCCGATATGCGGCGGCTCTTCACGCTACGGGCTACGCACCAACTACAATAGCTCGCAAGTTAGCAAGCATCCGTAGTTTCTATCGATTCGGCCACAGAGAAGGGTGGGTCTCATCGAACCCAGCACAGCCCCTTCGGAGCCCAAAGCGAGGCCGTTCACTCCCGAAATTCTTAACCGGAGATGAAATAGCACGTTTGCTGGTGGCTCCGCCTGCCACCACTGACGCGGGAATTCGTGATCGGGCAATCCTTGAACTCCTCTATTCTTCTGGTGTGCGTGTTGCGGAATTAGCTGCTGTGAATGATACCGACCTTGATCTCGAATCTGGCACTGTAAAGGTGCGTGGCAAAGGGCGTCGAGAACGGCTTGGTATAGTTGGGTCACACGCACGCCAAGCAATCAAACGATGGCAATCCGTACGAAAAAGATTTGGAAAGCGGCAATCAGCCGGTAGCACCCACCCTCTCTTTCTTAACAAATTCGGTGGTCGGCTATCAGTGAGAAGCATCGGCCGTTTATTAGAAAAACATCTTGCAACGGCTGAACTCACCGGTCGAGCAAGCCCACATACTCTTCGTCACAGCTTTGCGACGCATTTACTTGATGCTGGGGCAGATATTAGAAGTGTTCAAGAACTTCTTGGGCACAAAAGTCTCGTTACGACACAAATTTATACTCACGTTACAACAAACCGCCTGCTTGAAGCGTTTGAAAATGCACACCCACGTGCACACTAGCCATTGATCAGGCAAGCCCACGCCTTACTGCCCAAACGGCAGCCTGAGTCCGATCACTTACGGCGAGCTTTCGGAGTATGTTTTGAACGTGCTCTTTCACAGTCTCAACGCTTATTGTTAGCGATTGGGCAATCTCTTTATTTGAGAGCCCTAATGCCACGTGTCGCAAAATCTGCATCTCTCTCTGGGTCAGTGGGACGTCGGGATCTGGTGTCACAACACGATTGGCCATGGTAGTCGCCACTCTACGCAACTCTCCAGCACGTAACGGAAGTTTCCCGGAAGCTGCTCCTGTAATTGACTCCAGCAGTTCTTCTCGACTGCAGCCCTTTAGAATGTAGTCGTGGGCTCCCGATGCAACAGCCCGAGCTATGTACGTTGGGTTATCAAAAGTTGTGAGCATAATGCACCGTACACTCGGAGCATCATTCCGAATTTTCTCTAGTGCGGCGAGACCGTCATCCCCAGGAGCCATTCTGATGTC
>JBDOMQ010000087.1:0-2630 GCA_039831725.1 Pirellulales bacterium | reverse complement strand
TACTATCACCATGTTGATCGGTATTGATACCCATCCCTTGCAGCATCGTCAGCCACACGTTGCATAACGGTGTGTCTTCCTCAAGAACAACGTGCTGACCAAGCTTTAAATTAGCCCCACCACCAGTGAGTACTGTCGGGCAATTGGTGAGGTAATGGATGGAACTAATATTCGACCCAAAAGCCACGGCAGTGTGGTCGAAGAGACTCGACCCGTCATTTTCTTTCGTTGCCTTCAACTTATCAATCAGCCTCGCGAGGAGTTCGCTATGCGTTTTGTCCCGCAACTTGGATGCATCCATCCGCTCGCCAATTGAGTAATGACTCACATTATGTGAACTGGGTTTCACGTCGAGACTCTGCAAGAGGCTCTGACCAGGCATACGATAGGTCAGCGATCGAGTCGTGTCAGTCTGCAGCGCTGCAACAATGAGATCCTGCATAATCTCGATTTCAGCTTTCCCCTTCAGGCCGGGTTCCGGCTCGCCAAGTGGGGCTTTCGCTTTCGGGATATCCAGCCATGCTTCGTCTTTACTCAGCCGCGTTTCAATATCACGGATGCCTTGAAAATATTCATCGAGTTTTTCTGAATCTTCGCGCGAGAGACCATGCTGCACTCGTTTCGCCTCACTCACGACAGCATCAAGCACACTACGCTTCTCAGCAATAGCTGCCTGACGTTGTTCAAGAGGCATATCATCTGCCGAGAACAGTTTGTGGAAAACCTGAACGGGATCACTATCACCCGCCTTGGGTTTACCGCGAGCATCCCATGCCAACGATAGTCCAGGACCGTGACCTTCAAGGGCGGAGCTATTCAACTGGATTGAAGAAAATCGTGTGTCTTGCCCAAGGTGCTGTGCGACAACCTGATCGGCAGAGATGCTGTTTGCCATATTCTGGCCGGCGACTGAATACCGATTGGCACCTGTAAGCCAAAAGGTACTGCCCCAATGAGCTTCATTGGAGAACTGATTCGAGCAGCCTTGTACCACAGCAATGTCAGATTTATGACGGGCAAGTGGGGAGAGACCTTCAGACAGTTCGTAGTCTGTACCGGTCTTCGTCACATCAGGAAACCATGTTTCCTTGGTGACACCAAAGCCGATGCTCATAAAAACGGAGCGTTTCGAAGGGCCAGCCACGCTCGTTGCGGCGGCCCGTGCAAAACGTCGGAAGCCCAATGATTCCAAAGCCGGGAGTGCAATGAGCGAACCCACTCCGCGTAACACCTGACGTCGACTCAAATACATAGAAGACTCTCTATCCTAAAAATTGATCCATCTCACTAAATATAGGACGCTCAAAGTATGAATGTCCACGAACAGGTCCCCTTAGATGACAAATAAAAGGCTGAAAAGAACATTTCCCTTCCCTCTCATGCTATTTACTTAATTTCTCATACAAATTCTCACGGAACATAACCCACGGCGGGCAGAAAAATCCTGAAAGAACCTTGTATTATTTCACATAGTGGGCTTGAAGATTCGGTCGCCGGATCGCAGTAAACTGAACATCATCAACAAAGTAACCACCCAATTCGATGGGAGCTGCACGGTACTTCGTGCTTGCAGAAACAACGATGAGTGCAACAGTTGCTTCGGATTCCAGAAGGCAGGATGCAGTAATCGTTGTCGGCTCATTTCCGGGCGTGATCTTGATCTCCTTTTTGCTGAATCCGACACCTTCCTCTCTGATCACCTGAGGCCATTCTTTACCAATTGCCTCCGGTTTTGTATTGAAAAGGTAGATACGACAACTTCCTGCAAGTTTCGGTAATTCGTCATCAGTAGGAGCTACCTCTCGGTGGAAACGGGCTGTGAGGTTGAGTGTGACCTGCGACCCGGGGTCTGCTGTATTCCACTGTTGCCGAAGAAACGACAGATCCACCAACTGAAAGACAGAACAGTTCGAGGCAGGGTCATCGGAATCACCGTTCACGTTTCCTGTCTTCAGAAAACGCAACATTCGGCTTCCATCACTTCCTTCAATAACCTCCGCAGGATTTCCACCCCATATGCCAAATTGAGATGGAAAGCCACTTTCAACCGGACCTGACATCGTCTCAAAATCACCATTCACAATATGAAGTGTTCGTATCTGGGATTGCGGAGAATTCACGGCCCAGACCACTCCTGCACCAAGCAGACCAACAATCACACCCACCACCATTGCAGCCGCGATTTGCTGGAACGCCATTCGACGCATTGCAGGCCTTGTTGTCGGCCTATTTGTCGCACCTTCTCTTTCCGCGTCAAGAATGGAAACGATCGACTCATCGCGTAGGTGACTGACCAAAGCCTGTTCATCAACCAGTATTCTTGACATGATCGTTCGAGCTTCTGGACGATTCCGTAGTAACTCATTCAGCTCGGTTCGCGCGACTGCATTCCTGTCATCTCGGACTTGCTGAAGCAATTTGAGAAGCTGTTCTTCCATCATGGATTGATCCTTATCTCACGTTCAATACATGCACTGAGTTGCTGCCGAATCCGCAGCAACGACATCTTTACTGCGCTGAGGCTTCGTCCGGATGCTTTGGCTATTTCTCGCAAACTCTGGCTCACGGTGTAGTGGTCATGGAGCAAACCCCTCTGCCTTTGATCAAGTTTTTTCATACACTTCGCGAGC
>JBDOMQ010000396.1:1893-2640 GCA_039831725.1 Pirellulales bacterium | reverse complement strand
GCACCAATCATTGCCGCAAAGGTGCCTGCTGTGAGAAACTGGGCGGTTAGGTCGGGTCTGCCAACAACCCATTTGATGTAGTAGGCGGCCGTGCCAGCACGAAGCACAATTGCGATCAATGAGACGAGGCCAAGCATCGCAACGATCAACCATTGATCATTTCTTACTAAGATGCCGACGTCCGACCAAAAAGTACCTTTTGTAGGCCGTGCCTCGACTACTCGCTCCTTAGTCAGGGCAAAACAGCCAAAGAATGCGAGAACAGCCAGTACACTAAAGGCTGCCATCGCCCAGGGGTATCCCACCTTATCATTACCTTTGCCAAAATACGCAATGAGTGTTGGTCCAAAAAAAGTGATAAGAACACCAGCCGAGGTCGCAAGAAAGAATCGGTAGGAATTTGCTGAGACACGCTCTTGTGAATCAGAGGTTATGACTCCACCAAGTGCACAATACGGAATATTGACGACCGTATAGAGCAGCATGAGAACGGTATATGTCCCATAGGCATAAAGGAGTTTGGCATTGCCGGCAAAGTCTGGAGTCCAGTACGTGAGCACGAATACCACAGCAAATGGGATGGAAAACCAAAGAAGATAGGGTCGAAATTTTCCCCAACGTGTGGTTGTATTGTCAGCAATCACTCCCATAACCGGATCAGTAACAGTATCGAGTAGTCGAACCGCAAGGAACATCGTGGCCATTGCTGCAGGCGCGAGTCCAAAGACATCGGTGTAAAAAGAAGGA
>JBDOMQ010000396.1:0-1883 GCA_039831725.1 Pirellulales bacterium | reverse complement strand
GTCACCAAGGCCGTATCCAATTTTTTCAATGGGTGAAAGTCGAGTGCTTTCCATAATGTATGCCCAGTCTGAGTTTTAGGTTAGGAATTCAAGGAAGTGGAATTCGGCAAGTGCGTTCATGCCAGTTAGGTCAACGCATGTCATGCCAACAAATGTGCCTGTGAAGTCCAGGTGCTTTCCGTAATCATCAGAAAGAATAGAAGCATCGAGTACTGGTCCGACTGGGGAAAACGTGTTGCCATCGGACGACCACGAAAACTGGAGGCTGCTCCCCTGAAAACGTGCGCGAAGGTAAATGTCGTTGCACTCGACCGGAAGAGGTTTGGTCCCAAGTGGAAACCTAGAAACTCCATCGTCACAGCTGTGAATATGGAGGACATAACCAGCCACCTCGTCATGTGAAAGATAGAGGTGATGAAAAAGTCTGTTGTTGTAGTACGCAGTGAGCCCGGCCATCTGCTGGAATGAGGTCGGCGAAAACGTCAGGTGTGTCGTTGCGGTGAGGTTGTGGTTGGTTAGACGCCGCGCGAGCAGTGATTTAGGAAAACAGGATTCGAGGGATTCTGAGCCATGCAACTTTAAAATGGTATCAGTTGGCTCGATAGTACAAGCGGGACCACGGGGTGTTGCGAAATGAGGCGAAGTGAATGGAATCTTCGGCTCCAGGTCAGGCCAGGGATGCAATGGTAAATCCGGAGCGTCAACGAACTCTTTTGGATTGTTTCCCCCGCCCGCCACATAAAGCCACCCGTCATCTCGCCATTCCATTTTCTGAATTGCAGTCTCTCGTCCAAGGTTACAGCGTTTTGTGCCTGGCAGAGGGCGTCCACAGAGGTGTGGCATGTACCACTGGCCTCCTTGAGTCTGCACAAGGCTCGCGTGTCCTGCTTTCTGGAGGGCAAGGGAGCTTTCTTCTTTCGATGTCAATACCGGGTTGTGGGGATGTACCTCATAGGGCCCATCAATGTTCTTGGAACGGGCAAGTGTGACTGCGTGGTTGTACTCAGTGCCACCCTCAGCAGTGAGCAGGTAGTAAAAGGAATCTTTTTTATAAATATGAGGGCCTTCAGTTAGCCCGATTTGCGTTCCTTTGAAAATAAGTTTGGGTGAACCAATAAGTCCAAAGGTTATCGGATCGAGTTCCTGTTTTACGATTCCGTAAAAAGGATGGTGTTCTGGTCGGTGGTCCCACACCATATTCAGCCAATATTTTTTACCGTCGTCATCATGAAAAAGTGAAGGGTCGAACCCAGAGGAATTGATATAGATGGGCTCCGACCACGGGCCATAAATGGATGGTGCTGTAACCAGAAAGTTGGGTGTGTCCTTGCTAGCAGCCTCATGCTGATGCACGACCGTATAGCAAAGATAGAACAGCCCGTCATGATAGCTCAGCGCAGGAGCCCATATACCACCCGAACTCGGAACGCCTTGAAGATCGAGCAGGCGTTTTTCATCCAATGCATGTGTAATGAGGTTCCAATGAACAAGATCGCGAGAATGATGAATCTGTACACCAGGAAACCACTCAAAGGTTGATGTCGCTATGTAGTAGTCATCAGCAACGCGGCAGATTGAGGGATCAGGGTTAAACCCAGGAAGAATTGGGTTCCTAATGTGTGTCATGATTCGGAGTCATACCTTTAGATAACAATACGACAACTTAGAAAATTGGTTGCCTACGCAGACCCAAGCCCCTAGTCTAGCAGCCAAAAAAAATGAACCTACATCCCCTCTGTGAGGCCGATCGCTTTTGGCTTCCTTAAGGCCAGTGAAACCGTTTTCGTCGATCAGCACATTGTAGAAATAGATAGGGGGCAGCCTTGCTTCGGTGTCCCATAGTGCTACGCGGGGCCACTCGCTACATACCCGAACGGGAACGA
>JBDOMQ010000319.1:0-12895 GCA_039831725.1 Pirellulales bacterium | reverse complement strand
CGTACAACAATAGTATTTCCACCAAATGAATCAACCTTCACGCCAGCCTCTGACAGCACATCAAGGTGACTTGTGACAGCCTCAAATTCTGAAGACGTAAGCTCAACATGCTCCGGAATTAATAACGGCTGAACCTCAACAGCACCATTCGACATCCGTTCACGGAGTTGTTCATAGAGCACTCTCTCGTGCAAGGCATGCTGATCAATAACCTCGATTCCATCCTGCGTTTCCACAACAAGATAACGGCCATGCAGTTGAAATGCACGCTCCTCAGGGACGCTCCCATCGTTAGCACCCGGCAAATCCTCTTGTTTGATGGCACTATCTTTCTCTCTTTCGACAAGATCTGGCCCTGAAAAATCAAGAGTGAGTTCTGGTTTTTCGTGATCATGAAAGGTAACGTTCTGTGGACTATCCCCATCAATTTCATTCTTTCCAGATGCCGCCTGTTGTCGCTCCCAAATAGCCTCAGCCGCAGCTAAGCCTTGTGTAGATGACGAGCTACTATGTGGTGGTTCGAAGGCAGTCGGCGTAGTGATCCCGGCCAGAGCACTTCGTACGGCAAGGAGAACAAGCCTGTGCAGACGACCAGAATCACGAAACCGTACCTCTGTTTTTGCCGGATGCACATTTACATCAACATGCGTAAGAGGGACGTGCAGTTGTAAAAAAACAATCGGCTGTCGCCCCGAAAGAAGACGTCCACGATACCCCTCCTGAACTGCATGCAGGATCGAGCGATCACGAAATGGCCTACCGCTAATAAAAAAATGCTGGAAGCGTCCACTCGCCATGTCGTCCTCGGGTCGCCCAATAAGAGCGACCACCGATATGTCATCGTCCACTTCCTCTGCATCAAGCAGCCGATCAGCAAGCTGGCTCCCATAAAGATCAGCAATTCTTTGCCGCCAGGTATCTACCGCAGGCAACTCATGTACCCGCCTGCGATTATGTGTGAGTGAGAACGCAATCTCGGGATGAGCAAGAGCCGTTTTTACAAAAGCCTCTGATGCATGAGACCACTCAGTGGCTGGGGTTTTGAGAAATGCCCGCCTCGCTGGAATCTTCGAAAACAACTGGTGCACCTCGACTGATGTCCCTCGCCCGCAACCCTCTGGCACAACACCTCGATTCACGCCACCATCAACCTCAAGACAGTTGCCGGTACCCGTCGCTGTTCTGGTCCGTATCACGACGCGAGACACCTCAGCAATCGATGCCAATGCTTCACCTCGGAAGCCAAGTGTTTTGATATCTTCGAGATCATCCGCATGAAGAAGTTTACTGGTCGCATGTGGCGAAACCGCGAGAGGTAGATCCTCAGCCTCGATCCCACAGCCATCATCAACAATTCGTATTAAAGCAATACCACCTTGTTCAAGTTCTGCATCAACACGAGTAGGGCAGGAATCGAGTGCATTCTCGAGAAGCTCTTTCACAACGCTTGCTGGTCGCTCCACCACCTCGCCAGCCGCAATACGATTAATGACAGAAACGGGTAGTGTTTGGATCTTCCCCATGCTTTTACTTCCTGCTCAGTCCTTCTTTTTTCAATCAAAATGTAATTGCTAGGCGATCACAGAACTGGACTATACAAGTTCTAGAACGACCTTCTAGTGAAGCTTGTACTCTTTGATCTTCCTGTAAAGTGTTCTCTCGCCAATACCAAGCATTTCTGCAGTCTGTTCCCTGTTTCCTCCAGCCAGCTTGAGCGTCTCTCCAATAAATATCTTTTCAATCTCACCAAGAGGCCGTCCAACAAGAGATGCGATACCAACATTCTCCTCGACGTTATCTTGGACAACTGCCTGTGCACGCCCAGTCTCTGGCTCCAGCTCGGCTGGCAGATCATCAACATCGAGTGTCTCGTCACAATCAACGACGACCATACTTTCGATTACATTACGAAGTTGACGTACATTCCCAGGCCATGAAAACGCTAGAAGCTTAACTCGTGCCGCACGTGACATGCCCTTGATAGGCTTTTGATGCCGTCGTGCAAATTGCTTCATGAAATGTTCGATAAGCAGCGGAATATCTGCGGACCTCTCTTGCAGACTTGGGATCAAAATTGTGACTACCTTCAGCCGGTGATAGAGGTCACTACGAAAGCTACCGTCCTCAACTGCGTCCTCAAGATTCCGATTTGTTGCAGAAAGAATTCGAACATTCACTCGAACAGGCTGATTCGAACCAACCCTTGTAATCTCTCCTGACTCAAGGACTCGAAGCAGTTTGATTTGTGTCGCCAAAGGCATGTCGCCAACTTCATCAAGGAAGAGTGTTCCACCATCAGCGTATTCAAACTTTCCAACCCTATCTGATGATGCGTCAGTAAATGCTCCTTTGATATGGCCAAAGAGTTCACTTTCAAGAATATTCTCACTTAACGCAGCACAATTGAGTGCAACGAAAGGCTTTTTTTTCCGCGGGCTGTTCTGGTGAATTGCCTGTGCGACAAGTTCCTTCCCAGTGCCAGTTGCTCCTTGAATTAGAACAGTTGCGTCCGTTGGTGCAATTCGTTTCAGTCGCTCAATGACGCCTCGCATCTGAGTGCTAGACCCCACGACGCCTTCGAAGCCAAACCGTTCATCGAGACGACGATTAAGCTCGAGATTCTGAAGCCGTAAACGCACTCCGGAAGATGCTTTCTCAACAGCTACTCTTAACTGAGCAAGCTCAAGTGGCTTCTGTAGGTAGGTAAAGGCACCTTGCTGCATTGCCTCAACTGCTGATGGCACGGTTCCATGTCCTGTCACGACAATAACTTCCGTCTCAGCAGATGACGCTTTCGCAACCTTAAGGATTTCTAGACCACCAATGTCGTTCATCATAAGGTCAGTAACAACAACATCGAACGACTCATTACGAATCTGTTGGGCACCTTCATTACCACCCCCAGCGACAATCACTTTATAGCCAAGCCGTTCAAGCCCCTCGCCCATCGTGCGGGCGTGCACAATATCATTGTCCACTACAAGAACGCGGACGGATCTGGAAATTCCGTCAACACTTTTCGAAGGAGAACTCGTTTCTGTCGGGCTTGTCGACATTATGCACCAAAGACTATTTCAGGAACGGAAACACAAATCACGATTTATTATCAGCTGATTCTGTTGGCAAACGCGGAGGAGCCGGCAACCAGATTGCCAACTTGGTCCCGCGACCTGGAGCGCTTTCTATATCAATCGAACCGCCATGGGCCTCGATAATTTTCCGGGCAGTCGGAAGCCCGAGCCCCGAGCCACCTTGTTTCGTTGAGTAGAAGGCTTCAAACACTCGAGCAAGCGTCTCTGACCTCATACCAGGGCCGGTATCAATCAGTTCGATCAATACACCGAGGCCTGCAGCACGTGTCCTGACCATTAATTGTCCGCCGTCTTGCATTGCCTGCGTCGCATTAATTAAGAGATTAAGAATCGCAGATCGAAATGTCTCACGATCAATCCGTACTGCAGGCAATTCTGGATCAAGATAGCGGACAAGCTCAACACCAGCATCATCAGTTCGCGGCTGGAAGAAATCCAGCAACTGCTCAAGTTCAACATTGAGATTCCCTGGCTCCGGATCAATACCTTCCTGTCGAGAAAAATCAAGGAAGTCATCGAGAAGCTTTTGCAGACGATCACATTCCTGGCGAACCAGATCGATTTTTGCCTTAGCCCTTCGGGCGGTTTGATTTGCTGCGGAGTCGTCGCCGAGTGAGCCAACATCTTCACCCAGCAATTCCATATTTAATCGAATGCTTGATAAAGGATTTCGGATTTCGTGAGCGAGTTCACTCACCAGTTTGACCAACTCAGCATACGTACCACCTTCGCCTGGAAGTTGATCGTTGAGCAGTGCTGATTGTCCCATAATCACAGCGCCCGAAACATACTGGACTCTTCGGAATGCAACCTCACCCGCAGGGCCATCATTGCGACAACCCTGCGGCGAGGAACAACATAGATCTATTCAGTTGCTGGTTCCGCCTCAGCGGTAGCTTCTTCCATGGCCGCTCGACGACTTAATTTTACGCGATCTTGCTCATCGACGGCAATAACTTTAACTCGCATCGTGTCACCGACGCGGCACACATCACCAACATTTCCAACGTACTCCGTCGAAAGTTCACTAATGTGGCACAGTCCGTCTTTCCCGGGAACAAGCTCTACAAACGCACCAAAGTCTTTGACGCTCGTTACGCGACCCTCGTAGATTCGACCGATCTGGATCGAAGCCGTAAGGGCTTCGATTTTCGCCAAAGCCGATGTTGCACTTTCGGCATCATGACTTGCAACAGTGACTGTTCCGTCATCATCGACTTCAACATTGGCACCGGTCGTTTCCTGAATGGAGCGAATTGTTTTCCCTCCAGGACCAATCAGTAAACCAATCTTCTCAGGATCAATGTGCGTGCGCAACAAACGTGGCGCCCACCCAGAAATCTCTTCACGAGGCCTTCGAACTGCCGAGAGCATTGACCGAAGGATTTCGAGCCGAGCCTCTCGAGACTGCTCGAGTGTCGCCTTGATGATAGAAGCGGAGATCCCGTTTATCTTCAAGTCGAGTTGAATCCCGGTGATGCCATTTTGCGAACCGGCAATCTTGAAGTCCATGTCACCAAAGTGATCCTCATCACCAATGATATCCGTAAGGAGCGTCCACTTGTCTTCTGACTCCTTCACAAGACCTACCGAAATACCAGCCACAGGATTCGTAATCGGTACACCAGCAGCCATTAAGCCAAGAGTGGCACCACAAACTGATGCCATCGAGCTGGAGCCATTGGACTCTAAGATGTCTGAGATCACACGAATCGTGTAAGGAAAAACATCAGGATCAGGAAGAATTGGCTTGACGCTTCGTTCAGCAAGCGCACCATGGCCTATCTCTCGACGACCTGGACCTCGAATCGGTCGAACCTCACCAACTGAAAAAGAAGGGAAGTAATAGTCAAGCATGAACTTCTTAGAGTATTCCTCAAACAAGCCATCTACTCGCTGCTCGTCCTTGCCGGTTCCAAGCGTAACAGTAACGAGAGCCTGCGTTTCGCCTCTCTGAAAAAGAGCTGATCCGTGAACGCGAGGCAACAGATCAACTTCACAATCGATGGCTCGAAGTGATTTGGAATCACGACCATCTGGACGGGTCCCACCAAGAATCAATTCTCGAATTGCTTCTTCTTCAAGACCATGCCATACGTGTGAAAAATCACCTTCATTAACAGCATCGTCACTGCCCGCAGCCTCTGCAGGACACATTTCTTCCTTTGCTCGTTCCTTTAGAGCCTTCACAGCCTCCCCTCGTTCAAGCTTGCCTGTAATACCTGCCGCCTTCAAGAGGTCAGCATAATAGGCAGACTTCATTCGACTCTTCAGGGGAGCGTAGTCGGGCAACTCGCATTCCTTCTTTGGCTTTCCACCCTTTGCGACAAGTTCGTCTTGCATTTCACAGATTGTGATAATGACACGATGAGCTTCATCCAGAGCCTCAAGCATGCGTTCTTCGGGCATCTCACGAGCAAAACCTTCGATCATGAGAATAGCCGTCTTACTACCTGAAACAATAAGATCCAGGTCACTCTCTTCAAGTTGGTCTTGCGTCGGAAACGGGACAAATTCTCCGTTGACCTGAGCAAGCCGTACGCTGCCGAGGGGACCTTCAAAAGGAAGGGGAGAGATACAAAGTGCTGCAGAAGCACCGATCATCGCCAGAATATCAGGATCGTTTTGGCGATCGCTTGAAAGCGTCTGCGCCTGAACTTGAACCTCGTCGTGGAACCCTTCGGGAAACAACGGCCGAATCGGGCGGTCGATAAGACGACTTGTAAGCGTTTCTTTCATTGTTGGCCGACCTTCTCGCTTGAGAAAGCCGCCTGGAAACTTTCCTGCCGCTGCAGTTCGTTCCCGGTAATCACAGGTTAATGGAAAGAAATCAATGCCTGCGCGGGGTGATCCTGTTGCCGCAGCAACAAGCACTGTTGTTTCTCCATAGGACACCAACACGCTACCTGCCGCTTGTTTTGCCAGCAGGCCAGTTTCAAGACTTAATACCTCTTGCCCAACTTGTCGTTCAACACGATGCTTCACTTTTACTAATTCCTTCCTTCTTCTTCATTCGGTACTCTCATAATTCCATGAACCAGTTTTCTGCTGATAGTGACAGAATCTCTTCGAGAGTATTTCGCTACATTCTTAAATTTCATTGCACTCAAATTATGCATACTACAACTGCGACCCACCGTCTGTAAGATGCGAGAGTCGTACTTCTATCGCAACAGAAATAGAGAGAACCAAGCCCAATGATCAACGAAAGAAGTTGATCCCTTTTCACTCTACCCGGATAACTCAGCCGAAGCTGATATCCAGGACAGACCGCTTAAGACTATTTCCGAATACCGAGACTTCGAATGATGTCGAGATATCGCTGTGGAGCGACACGCTTGAGGTAATCGAGTAGCCGTCTACGTCGACTGACCATCAGTAAAAGGCCTCGACGACTTGCAAAGTCCTTCGAATGCTTTTTAAAGTGACCAGTCAAATGAGTGATTCGAGCAGTGAGCAGTGCAATCTGCACCTCTGCAGAACCCGTATCTTCCTGCCCACGACGGTGGGCACCTATGAGTTCTTGCTTGCGGTCCTTAGTCAGCGTCATCTTCGTTATTCGCCCTCCGTGGGCGATCAGTAGGTTGTTTTCTCTAAAACTGTTTCATGGCTGAGTCTACCTTTCGGCAGTAAAAATGCAACTCGAGGCCCGGAGCCGGCACCATATCAGCTGCTAGGCACTTTTGACAGCAACCTTATCACTTTTAGGAGAAGCATTTTGCCCCGCGCCACGAGGCGTGTGAACAACGTTCCATACAAGACCTAGGCGTTCCATTGCCAGAATAACCCAGTACGTCATATCGAATTCCCACCATTTGTGACCATGCGCAGCCATTCGCTGGAATGCATGATGATTGTTGTGCCATCCTTCCCCAAAGGCAAGAAGGCCAACCCACCAAAGGTTTCGAGAATCGTCTGTGGTTTCGTAGTTTCTATAACCCCAGATGTGCGTGGCCGAATTCACAAACCATGTCACATGAAACACATAGACCATTCGAACAGCAAGCCCCCAGAGCAACCATGAAACTCCGGTCTCAGGACCGTATATCGCCCAGCCAGCTGCAAGCAATCCGCCACCGATCACAAAATGCCAAAGCAGAAACGTTTTATGAAAAAATAGAACACCGGAATCTTTGGCCAAATCAGGCGCCCACCGCTTGACGTGAGCATCAATCTCAGCAGCTGTATGCAGAGGGAAGAGCCAAAGCATATGGCTCCAGAGGCCTCCATCTCGAGGGCTGTGCGGATCACCCTCTTGATCACTGAATGCGTGATGTTTACGGTGATTTGCTACCCACACGATAGCGGATCCTTCACCAGAAATTCCACCCACGAAGGCAAAAAACCATCGCACTGGCTTTGATGTAACAAAACTTCCATGGGTAAGTAGACGATGGTAGCCAAGAGTCACACCAAGGCACCCAGTCACCCAACACAGAACAAGACAAATAGCGAGACCAGACCAAGAAAAGTAAAACGGAGCCGCTAAGGCAGCTATATGCATCCCAGCTATCCAGATGAGTGTCGGCCAATCAATCCCATTCTTTCCCGCTTCTTTTCCATCTGATCGTGGCTCGAGAGGTGCCTTTTGTAGGTTACCATCTGTTGTTAACTGTTTCGCATCAGGACCATGAATCGCAGCACGACCAAACTGACACGATTCGTCGTCGAGAAGACTGGTTGATCCGTGTGCCTGATCAGACGAAGGAGATGGCGAAAGGGTACTCGGGGTCATAGGACTTCCTATTTGTCGGTGGTGCTAACTGCCCGCGGCGGACCTTGTTATGTGCTTATAGTCTTACCAAATGCGCGAATCCGGCTATCTCGCTTGGTCGAAGACCCGTTGGAGAAATGTCAAAACTGTGTCAAAATATCATTTTCATGCTCTTTCACCACGGTTTTGTGGCAATTTCAGCGAAGGGTCCTGGTTTTCGGCAAAACAGAGAGGAGCCACGCGGTTACGTCGGTCCCCGGAACAGCTGCTGGGGTTGTGCCCGACAAAAGCCATGCAAGACGATCGAGTGTCGCGGTTTCAGTTGGCTCAAGAATAACGGGTAATCCCTGGGACTCCAGGAGACACCCAGATCGACCAGGTAACGCACGCAATCGCATGCCTCCTGAATCGATCACCAGACCAAAGCCGAGACGCTGAAATGATCGTACTTGGCTTCCGCTGAGTTGATGATAGGCGTCTTCGACTCGACATCCCAATAGCGTAACAAGACGATCTATCCAGACCTGCTCAACCTCACCTCGATCGGCAACACACACGCAGTCACATAACTCCATGCGCCTTTGCGACCACACAAACCTGTTGAGTATGATTTCTCCAACTCCTTGAATATGCGAAGGTAGTAATGACGTCGTTGCACCTAAGTCAATTTGCTTGAATCTTCCGACACATTCTGCCGTCCAGTCGTCATCTCTATTCGAGATGTGAACCTGCCCGGTGAATGTAGCTTTCTCTCCAAACCGCCATTGCGAAGAACCACATTCACTCAGCACCGCAGTAATTAAAGGGACTGGAATTGGATCAGATGCATTCACTTCAACTTCGGTAACATCACCCTTTGGATGTTCACCGCTTTTCTTATGACCTGATGTGCGTACGATCCGGATTTCATCTTGGCTACCATCTCTCTTAAAAAATCGAATCGCTCGTCCCGATCCAGCAGACACACACTCAATACGAAGTGGCCATACATCCTTACCTTCAGCGGAATTGGAGCTGTGCCAGGAAAACCTCTTGATATCAATGACATAATTTTTATTGAACTGAACTGGCTCAGACAGCCATCGTCTCACCAGGCCAACCACAAATTCGGCTGTATCTCCAGTTGGAACAAAGCTGTCTACTGCGACCCGCACTTCACTTTCAGAAGTTACGACAGACACGCTGGAAAACGACTGCCCTGCAACTGTTACGTCTGAAAGCATCAAGCACCCCGGCTGAGGGTAGGTCATGCTCTCAATGTAAACACGCCTACCAAGTAGCCTCGAAGCCTTGTCGGCAATGTGCTCTCGATGCGTTTCTGATTGACGAGTTCCCGCCCAATAAGCAAGACATAGCGTAGGAACTACACACAGCAGAATAAATGCTGACCTGACCCGCCAAAGTTTCACGGTTGACTGTTCGACGAACATCCTTGTTCACTTTCCGGCTTATATACCAGAGTCAAAAATCTATCGACTCGCCACGAGTTGCTGGTAAAGCTTCCAGCGGGCACGCATTTCTTCAATGCTGTCGCCTCCGAACTTGTCAACTAGCGCTGCTGCCATCGAGAATGCCACAACGTTTTCAACAATGACGCTACATGCACTGACCGCGCATACATCACTCCGTTCATATGCTGCAGACTCAGGTTGTTTTGTCCTAAGATTCACAGAATCGAGAGGTTTGCGCAGTGTACTAATCGGTTTCATAGCTGCGCGAATGACAAGAGGCTGACCATTGGTGATCCCAGCCTCAAGGCCTCCAGCATTATTCGTTGGACGAACAAACCCAAGCGTCGGTTCATCCCGTGCGCTCTCATCATAATGAATCGGATCGTGCACCTCCGAGCCTGGCCGTCTTGCGGCCTCAAAGCCCATGCCGATCTCAACACCTTTTATAGCTTGTATTGCCATGACAGCTTGTGCTAATTGACCATCGAGTTTACGGTCCCACTGGGCATGAGTACCCAGACCGATCGGCAGCCCGTCGACGCGAACTTCAACAATCCCTCCGAGCGTATCGCCATCTTTCCCAACGCGGTCGATAAGATCTTTAACGTGATCATCTTGCTCCGGGTGAAGCGAATAAATCTCACTGGAATTCCGAATTTTTCGTAACTCAGGAAGAGCACCCTCTCGGCCACCAAGAACAACACCACCCAGTTCAGTCACCCAGCCGGCCACCTCGATGCCAAACAATGAAAGTAACTGCCGTGCAAGCGCTCCCGCTGCGACACGAACTGCTGTTTCACGTGCACTTGCTCGCTCAAGTACAGGCCGCACACCTCCGAGATGCTTTATCGCACCGGGCAAGTCAGCATGCCCAGGCCGCGGCCGTTCAATATCATCCATCTGCTCAATTTTGGCGTCACGATTAATCACCTGTAGCGTGAGCGGACTGCCCAGAGTCTTGCCTCTCCAAAGGCCTGACAAAAAAGTAACCGTATCTGTTTCTATTCGCTGACGTCCACCGCGACCATACCCTCCCTGGCGTCGTTGCAACTCACTATCGATACTATCCGTGTCAACAGTTAGTCCCGCCGGAAAACCGTCTACTAAAGCAGTCAGGGCCGGCCCATGGGATTCACCAGCAGTCCAATATCGAAGCATGAGGCAATCTGTTGTCTAAGGGTATGAAAAATACGTGTCCTAAAACAGCGAATCAGAAGAATAAACGAAACAAATCAGACTCGACCAAAACCTGTTTCTTTACCAATAGTCTAATCACCAGGTCGCTTTGACCATAGAGCGACATTCCGCCTCTAACAAGGCAGACTTCCCGTAAGTCTTTGGCACACATCAAGATATTTTTGCCGCGTACCATCAACAATTTCCGGTGGCAGGGGAGGGGGTGTGCTTCTTCGGTCCCAGTCAGAGGATGCCAGCCAATCGCGTACGAATTGCTTATCAAAAGATTCGGGGACACCGCCTTGACATGCCAACTCAGCCGGCCAAAACCGAGAACTATCTGGCGTGAGCACTTCGTCAACCAGCATCAATTGTCCATCACTATCATACCCCCACTCGAATTTTGTATCAGCGAGAACAATTCCCCGCTCAACGGCTAACTCCGTAGCTGCCTCGTACACTGCAATACTTTTTTCACGGAGTTCCGACGCAAGTGACTGCCCCAACGATTCGGCCATTGTGCCAAAAGGAACATTTTCATCATGCCCCTCAGTTGCTTTAGTAGCAGGAGTAAAAATTGAACGGGGTAGACGGTCACCTGGTCGTAACTCGGGTGGAAGCGAAATACCGCAGACCGTGCCTGCCTTCTGATATTCCAGCAGGCCTGATCCCGCAAGCCACCCGCGCACCACACATTCAAAAGGAATTACGTTGGCTGTCTTTACCAGCATGGACCGACCTTGAAGCAGCTCTAAATCAACAGTCGAAGGCAGCCCCATCTCGTCAACATTTGTGGTAACGAGATGATGCGAAAAAGGTGGCGATTGCTCCGACAACCAATCAAACCAAAATTTTGAAACAGCCGTCAGCACCTTTCCCTTACCCGGTATCGGCGTTGGTAACACCCAGTCAAAAGCACTGACTCGGTCTGTACTCACAATAAGCATGTGCGCTTCGTCAGATGTATCCAGTCGGTAACAATCCCGAACTTTGCCACGAATTGGTTCCCCAATAGGCAAATTAGTTTCTATAACGGTGGACGGGTTTGACGATGTCATAGCCATTTTTCTCGTATATTGGGAACGGTGTCTGAGACGCTGTGACGATACCAAAACAGGAGCAGGAAACGCCAAGGATACTCGGGAACACCGAAGTAGAACTTAACAAAAGTCCCGTGACATTTTTGGTAAATCAATGAGCGATAATTCATTCGCATCGTCTTCGCTCCAGGCTACCAGCCGTCTTGCCAAAAGATGCACAACGTTTCCACGTCGCTGAATTCGACCTTTGACCATTATTACCGGCATACGTCTATCTTTTGGATCACATTCCTGCCAGACAGCTTTCGGGACAACCACATTGACAACGTCTGTTTCATCTTCGAGTGTCAAAAAAATTATGCCTTTCGCTGTCGCTGGACGCTGACGCGACAACACAATACCCACAACAACAACCCTACTGCCTTCCGGACGAGAACAGGCACCTGCAGCGGTCACGACTCCATGCTGCATAAGATGCGAACGAATAAACTGCAGAGGATGAGCCTTGAGAGACAGCCCCGATGCACAATAGTCCGAGAGCACTTCTTCAAGAGGTGACATCGCTGGCAAATATGCCATCTCATCAAAACTGCTTTCTGTCTCATTAAAACCATTACCAGCTAGCCCTTCAAACAGCGGCATACTCCCTGGTTCCGGCTTGCGCTCCATTGAACTCCATACTGCCTGTCTTCGACTTCCAGACATGTTCTTTAAAGCACCAGCACGAGCCAATGAAAGGAGTTGGCCCTGCGTTATATGACACCGATTCGTGAGATCATGAATACTCATAAATTGACCTGTACTTCTAGCCTCTTCAATTCGACGACCACATGTTTGGCCAAGCCCATGGACCTGCTCAAGACCAAGCCGAACGGCAGGCCTTGGGGACTCTGGGAGATCCTCAAGGCCTGCATGCCATCCGCTACTCTGGACACAAACCGGCAACACAGTCACACCATGCCTTTGAGCATCGCGAACAAGCTGGGCTGGAGCATAAAAACCCATTGGCTGACTACCTAGCAGCGCAGCCGTAAATGCCGCGGGGTAATGAAACTTGAGCCAGGCAGAGACGTACACCAACAATGCAAAGCTGGTAGCGTGTGACTCTGGAAATCCGTATTCACCAAAGCCTTTCAACTGCTGGAAGACCTGTTCCGCAAAAGTCGACGAAAGCCCTCGCGACACCATTCCATCTACTAGCCGTTGATGAAATTCCTGAATCACTCCGGTTCGGCGCCACGCACCCATTGCTCGTCGTAATTGATCAGCCTCACCGGGAGTAAACCCTGCAGCTACTACTGCAAGCCGCATTGCCTGCTCTTGAAACAAAGGTACACCAAGTGTTTTTTCAAGCACCTCTCGTATTGCCTGATTTGGATAACAAACAGTTTCTTTTCCTTGACGTCGCCGAATGTATGGGTG
>JBDOMQ010000090.1:0-2668 GCA_039831725.1 Pirellulales bacterium | reverse complement strand
GTGACTGTTCGACTCCCAACATAGGCAGCGGGGTTCACAAAACCCGGTGCAGCAAGCTCATTCCCACTCGAGTTGGCCAGTGTGAGGGCTTGTGACCCATCTGAACTTGAAAACGTTACAGCTCCCAAGAACGACGCATTGCTTGTACTTCCAGGGAAAGGGTTCGCCTGGTTTGTTGGCAAGCCAACGTCCCAGTTATCCCACCCGTTGGTGATGCCACCAATAATTGACAGCTGATCGTTTGGATTCCACGTTGCGAGTACGCCGGTGTGAGTAAACGGTTCTCCATACTGCATGGTGTATGCATGGGTGTAGAAGAAGTTCCCGATCGCTGGCACAACTTCATAACCGATCAGGGTATAGAAATGTCCAAATTTGACATTCAGTGCCTGGGTTCCAACTTCACCGTAGAGCTGTGGCATAGCCAAGCCATAGTAGCGATTGGAATTCCATTCAGTATCAAGCCCACCAGCGACAGTGTAAAGAAAGTCAGTGCCGTAGAGCAGGTCAACTCGACCACCTACGCTCAACTGATCTTCCTTAAGAAGCCGCTCATTAATGAGGTAGAGCTGGTTCATCTGACCCTGCCAGGCACGATCATTAAATGTGATCGGACCATTCCAATCTGCGCCCCACGCGTTCGCGCCGATACCAACGTCAATGAAACCGTAGGTTTCAATTCCTCGGTTTAATAAAAAGTCTGTTTCAATGTACCGAGTAGCACCTTCTTCAATGGCAGCTTCCTGTGGAGCAGCAGCTCGATATTGGTAGACATCTTCATCAGGAACACCTGCACGTGGCATCAGTGTAACCGGAGCCGGTACGTCATTCTGTGCATAGGATTCATAGAGCGTACTATCGATGATGGCTGCAGGTTCGCCAGCGAGAAGTGTGGTGCTTACAAGACTCGCGACAATGCATGTAGAGAGGGTATTTCTTGTGAACGTCTTCATTTTTTTTCAACGTGCTGAATCAAGAAAAATCCCCACCTACCGGCATAGAGCCCGACGATGGTTACGGCCCAATAACTACTGATATTTAGTTATTCGACACTTATGGCTTCGGGGGCTTACGGCCGGTGTCAGATGCGAAATCCTTTCGCAATCGACACAGTTTTACAGAAAGTCATTCTGATCAGTTGCTCTACGACCTGCTCAGCATCAAGCCTGCTTTGCTCGGCGAATCAACGAATGAATCACTTGTACGAATAGTTCTGTTTTAAAGGGTGTGAGGATGATTTTCCTGAGGTGATCGACCTTTGCGTACGTCGTCAGGACTTCTTTGTGACGGCCCGCACCGATAAGAAACACAGGACATTTGGCAAGGTACGGATCCCATGAGAACGCATTGAATGTTTTCAAGGCAACTTTGAGTTGTTTGTGTGCACTAATGATTAGGAGGTCAGGCTTTGGCCAATTTGTGAAACGAAATTCAACACCTTCGGGCCGTTGTGTTGAGAGTACCCGAAAACCTTCTTTTTTTAAAAACCCCGACAACTTCTCCAGTGATGTTTCATCTGGTTCGAATACCAAAACGGTTTTACTTTCTTGCTTGGTTCGCCGTTCTCGATTCTCTGTTCCTTGGCCGTAGGTCTTGGGCGTACTACGTCGGGTGATCTGTCTGTTGTCTGAGTCGCGGGGGTATATGATCGTTGATGCCATGCTCAATAGTAGGCAATGGCTTCATCGTGTCTAGAAAGTACTCCATTCACTCGTTGCAACTTCACCTACTCAAACGAGCCGAGTTATTTTTTGAAACGAAGTGCAATTATCTGAACTGACGCCCCAGTTGGTTGGTCGCGAGAGTGGGTCCTTCTATCAGCGATTTTAGGCGATATAGGGCAACGAGGGCAGTGGAACGTTGGTTCACTGTAAGTCCCCGATCGCCATGTTTTTCAGCAAAACATGAAAAATACTGCAAGTCGGTTAATGAGTGCCCCGGTTTCCGGTTGTACTTATTACTCATAATTACAGGGAGGTAAAAATGGATCCACATGACACAGAGGCAACAGTAGCCATTAACGAAATTAAAGACTTTTACGGCAGCGTAGATTCTATTGCAAAACGAAAAATCTTTAAGAAACAAAAGATTTGCAAGCCTAGTGAATTGAAGAACGAACCTGAACAAGATTTGGTAGCGGCAGGCTGCCACGAAACAGAATTCGAAATCTGAGGAGTAGTATGAATACTCGATACTTTCAGCAATCGTGCCCAGTCTGTGGCCGTCGCGTTCGCATAGAAAACAATCTGAAATTTACAACCGTGATCTGCCAACATTGTGGAGGTAATTTTGCGGCTACTGGAGTTAGTACGGTCGCTACCAACAGTACAATGCTTCCGGGTAGGCGAGGGAGAAAAATAGACGAACTTCTTTGTAAGAGCGATCGCCTTCTTTGCTCAGAAAAATTGAGCCACTGTTGAGATTTTTGTGAGTCCATTGAATTCAGGGTTTAGCGTCAAAGGGATACATCTCCTACCCGGATGAGTTTCCTGTTGAATACGCTTAATCTCTTCTCACTAATCCACATGTACGTTTCTAAATCGGCACCATGCAGTCCCAAACTGGTCTGCCCACCCCAGTCGATCAGAATAGGGGAATAACCTTTTTAGGCTTATTCTTCCTTCGGTCTCAGAAAGACAATAGAATCTCGATCTGTGGTCGCGTAAGG
>JBDOMQ010000394.1:0-2682 GCA_039831725.1 Pirellulales bacterium | reverse complement strand
CTGGCTGATGATCAGGAATGTGCCGAACGGATACGAATTCTTGAGAAGACAGTTTCGGTGGATCACCACCTACAACAAGAATCGAACATGTGACTGGAACTAGGGCTTCACGCACAATACTGAGAAGAGATTGGCCACCGATAATACATTCTGCTTTCCCACCACGTGGTCGTTTATCCGCTAAACGTCTGGCTGCTCCACCCGCAAGGATAATCGCTGCTGTTTCTTCCTTGAGAGCCTTTCCAGATGATTCATTCACTGCATCGAACCAAGAAAACGCGCAATCCGATCAAGACCTACTGTCAGTTTCTCCTCTGACGCAGCAAAAGACATACGAACATGTCCTTCTGCACCAAAAGCACTACCAGCCACAGTTGCAACATGTTCTTCTTCAAGCAACTGCTCACACCAGGTCACGCTATCCTGAGGCCCCTTTGGCGTCCCCAATGCTGCTTGGATATCAAAAAAAGCATAGAAAGCGCCGCCGATATCTGGGATGTTCACCCCGGGAATATTTCTGAGCCTTTCAACAACAAGGTCTCGTCGTGCCTGAAATGCATTTCGCATCATTGTTACACATTCTTGAGGACCAGTAATTGCCTCAATAGCTGCATGTTGGCTGATGCTACAGGGATTGCTTGTCTCTTGGCTCTGAAGACTTCCCATTGCCTTTGACAGCGCAGGCGGAGCAATCGTCCATCCTATGCGCCAGCCAGTCATTGAGTACGTCTTACTTACGCCAGCAACAACAATGCTTCGTGACTCGAGGCCGGGTCGCAGGGTTGGAAATGAAACAGATTCGCGGCCATCAAAAACAAGCTGATCGTATATTTCATCAGAAACAACAGAAATGTCTGCTTCAATTGCTATATCTGCAATGCAAGCAAGCTCTTCACGCGAATAAACAACCCCAGTCGGATTACTAGGAGAACAGAGAAGAAGCATACGAGTATGAGATGTAATTGCTGACTTCAGTGCTGCCGGCTGAAGTTTAAAATCCTCATCGATTGAAGTCTCAACGAGAATCGGTTTTGCTCCAACAAGCTTGATTAATTCGGCATAACTGACCCAATAAGGAGTCGGCACGATGACTTCATCACCCGGATTTAAGACAGCCGTAAAGACGTTATGAAGGCTGTGTTTTGCCCCGTTTGAAACGATTACGTGCGCGGGTGTGACTGAAAGCCCAGATCGACGGGTATAATCGTTGGCAATTGCTTCACGCAGCGCTGGTATTCCTGCTGCTGGCGTATATTTGGTTTTTCCCGCGGTTATAGCTGCTTTCCCAGCCTTACAGATATGTTCGGGTGTTGGAAAATCTGGTTCTCCGACTGAGAGGTCGATAACGTCGATACCTGATGCCTTCATCGCACCAGCTCGCGCTGCCATAGCGAGCGTAGCAGATGGTTGGAGGGAGGCCATCCGATGAGCTAATTGAAGGCAAGCAACTTCTTCCATGAATTTCGTTTCCTTTCCCGTTTCTTAACAGTAAGAACCTGATTAACGTGGCATACTATCTGATATCAGTATGCCATCAGAAACTATCGCTGGCATAAAAACAGAAATCAACCATCCGTTTACAGATAATACCACGGTGACCACGAGGAGCTTGGATGGCAACACGAATTGGACTTTGGCTGATCGGTGCAAAGGGTGGCGTCGCCACGACCGTCATGACCGGCCTAGCAGCCCTTGCAAGGGGATTGGTTGAGCCAATTGGACTCATCACCGAAACCGAGCCCTTTCATTCACTCAATCTCGTTAATTGGAGTGATATCGTTATTGGTGGACACGATATTCGTGATGGGAGTCTTCTCGATGAGGCTCGCCGAATGTGGACCGTCAGTCGAGCAATTTCACCAGGTGTCTTGGAGTCTGTGGCTCCTGATCTGACAGAGATCGAGACACGTCTTCGGCCGGGCACTGTGTTGGCATCTGGTAGCTCCATTCAGGCCATAGCTTCTTTACCCGAAGCCAAAGCAGTCAATGCGCCACGAAGTATTATTGATCAGATTCGAACAGATATTGTTGACTTTGCAAAAATAAATGATGTTGAACGTGTGGTCGTGGTAAACCTCGCATCAACTGAACCGCCCTGGTCATTGCCTATTCCCGACAACTTTGACCAAATTTCTTCTTTGCTCGAGCACGCATCAGAATCCAGTCCACTCCCCACGAGTAGCCTCTACGCAATTGCTGCATTTGAAGCAGATGCTGCCTATATAAATTTTACACCCTCTACTGGCGCGACCCCGCAAGCCCTCAATAATCTCGCGAAGCAGCGGGGACTCCCCCATGCAGGGTGTGATGGAAAAACAGGTGAGACATTGCTTAAGAGTGTACTTGCCCCAATGTTTCGTGATCGCCACCTGGATGTCATGAGTTGGGTAGGACACAACATTTTTGGCAATCTTGATGGAAAAATTCTTGATGACCCATCAAACAAAGCAGCCAAGGTGAAGAGCAAAGACCATCTGCTTGCAAATCTCTTACCATCAACGCCCCAGACACTTGTATCTATTGAATTCATTGAAAGTCTTGGTGACTGGAAAACCGCATGGGATCACATCCATTTTCAGGGATTTCTTGGTACGCCCATGACCATGCAATTCACATGGCAGGGCTGTGATTCTATTCTGGCAGCTCCGTTGGTACTTGATCTTGTTCGATTAGTTGATCGCG
>JBDOMQ010000217.1:0-13211 GCA_039831725.1 Pirellulales bacterium | reverse complement strand
AATTCACTGCCGTATACCACCGGCAGTTCTCGGGCGTATCGATCCAGATGAAGCAACGGTAAGAGATTGTAGTAACGAGGCGCGCGAGCAGTCGCACTCTCGATTGTCCTCTCCCGCACAGTCTCCTATAAAGGAGGCTACATCACGTGTCGTGTCGTAAAATGAGGGATCTTTCAGGGACATCTGGCATTTTGACTGGGGCTACTTCCGGTGTAGGCCGAGCGCTTGCAAAGTTGCTTGCGGAGCGAGGTGTACGGCTTGTTATTTCAGGTCGCCGTGAATCACGGTTAATCGACCTCGCCTCAGAATATCCTGGAGTGCTCATTCCTCTCTCCGGTGATATTACGAATAGCAAATTCCAGGAAGAGCTTGTCAAAAGTGCAGAGGCAGCATTTGGTGGTATCGATTTGGTCGTAGCAGCGGCAGGAGCTGGAGCGGTAGGACCTTTTTCAGGGTCATCGTTGAATACGATGAGGAGCGTATTCGAAATCGATTTTTTTGCTCCAGTAGAGCTTGTATACAAATCACTTCGGTTACTAGAGAATGGGCACTCGCCGGCTGTTGTATTGATTGGTTCGATACTAGGAGTACATCCGCTACCCTTACATGGTGGGTATGCAGCAGCAAAAGCTGCACTGCATGGGTTTGCCAATGCAGTACGGCCAGAGTTGGCTTCTCTCGGTATTGATGTAAATGTTGCAATACTTGGCCCGACAGAATCAGAATTCTGGGACAATCTTATTGCTGGTGAACGGGCTAGCTGGTCGCACGGCCATCCCTTGCCGGCAGAGACTACAGCCGCAGCAATTATTGCTGCACTTGAGCGAGGTAGGCCTACTGTGATCCCGGGCTGGCGAGCAAAAATGTATGTCTGTTTGTCAAAATTTTTCCCAGCACTTATCGACTTGTTTGTTCGTTGGAAGCGTCGGCCTCCTCACCAATCGTGAGTAATTCCTCTGCATCGAGCCATTGGTCGTTGGTTTGGAAAAGCCGCTGAACTGCTTTCTTGTGGAGTTTCATTTTTATTTCTCCGACACCAAGGGCGCCGTAAAGAATTTTTGTACCATCCCGTCGCGCGGCATCGGTAACCTGGATGCCCGCTATCCCAACTGGCGGCACCGCATTGAGGTCAATGTAGACCGTGGCGGAAATAGCTTGTGCAAATTGTGCTTCAGTAAGCATCTCGACACCAGGCCCACCTGCCGAAACAATCAGATCGACGGAGCCAATTACCTTCTCAAGCATTTTGGTTGAAGCAGGCTCGAAGTGAGCGAGAGGTAGTTTTTCGCTGAGTAGCTTGCAGTGTTGGGATGCACGCTCAAAAGATCGTGAGGCAAGATGGACGTGGACTCCCTGATTTGCGAGAAGCCGGCTCACCCTTTGTCCAACAGGGCCAGTGCCACCGAGTACAAGAGCTCGACACGCTTTTGATCTAGTCGTGGGTTGGAATGAAATATGTCGCTTCGCTGCCATAACCGTTGCAGCTGCTGTTGTGTTTGCACCAGCTGGGTCAATAAAGACGCTAACACGAATAGATTTGAGAAAAGTCTTTGAAATCTGAGAAGCAATCTCTTCTACCCGGATGATATTTTTACCACCAAGGAAAATGCTCGTTGAGGCAAGATCGGATACTCCGCGGGTGAACATTGCTCCATGGACCAGTGAAATAACATTCTCTGGTGAGACGTTGCCGTGTCGCAAAAGAACGTCGACACCCGCATCAACAGCAACAATCGCATCGAATGAGCAGGGTTGTGGATCAACATCAAGTTGCAACAGAATTTTCTTCATGGAAGAAAGTTAGCCTAGTCAGTCATGTTCCGAAGATCGAAGCCTACAGGCCGAAAGTATCGGCCTGTAGGTCGTTCGTTTTGTACTAGAAGCCACGGAATGGATGTGCAGCATCTTTTCCTGCAATCATTTCATCCGCCGTAGGTTTGCCGTGCATGGCGTTCGTAATTGAGTCAAGTGTTGCCTTGTAGTTATTGTCATAAATCTTTTTATCATCCTCTGCTAACCAGTGAATGAATACGCCACAAACGATAACAAGATCTTCGGCTTGATCTTTTGGGATAACTCCACTTTCAACACTATCTGCAACGGCTTTTGCAACTGCTGCTTGTGCAGGACCAAACATCTGAACAGCTTGTTTTGCACCCTTGATTGTTACTTTTGTAATCATCACTGTGGCAGGCTTAACAGCAAGGTTTGGTGTCAGGACTGCGAGCAGGTTGGAATGACCCTCACTCTGCCGTGAAAGTGCGTTTGCAAACGCTACTCCGACAGGACCTTCCTTGTTGCCAATCAATAAATCGATATGAGCAACTTCATTGCCATCACCGGCTAACGATTCACCTATAAACATCGACATGTGCGAGATCTCCTCGGAACGAGTGCAAAAGTGCTGATGGTCTATCGCAGGATAAAGTATCCTGCTAGGCGAAAAGGTATCGTATGGAGGCGTTATCAGCAATGAGGTGAAGTTTGTAATCTTCGCGATAACGTTTTCGGGACATAGTACTCTGGGTTCAATGCCGGGTGTGTACAAATTTGCTTGTTATTGGTGCTAGTGCCCGTGCTTTTGCAGCATCGGCATGTCGTCTGGGAATGAAGGTCAATGCTATTGATCTTTTCGGAGATCAGGATCTTCGAGAGGTTTGTGGCCAGGTTGTGCAGGTTCCTGCAAACGACTATCCGAATGGCTTGCCAACAATTGCGGCGACATTTCCGGAAAGCCCTATGGTTTATACAGGTGGTCTGGAAAACCATGTCAAAGTTCTCCGCAGGCTTTCGTCCGCAAGGACACTCATAGGAAATGTTCCGGAGGCGGTGGAGAAGGTTAGAGATACGACTTTCGTTCAAGACTTAGCGCGTAAGAACGGCTGCAATTATCCGACAACTTTTTATAGTTCGTCTGGTCTGCCGAAGGACGGAACATATTTGAGAAAACCAATAGCCAGTATTGGTGGTAAAGGGATTATGCCATGGCTAGGTTTCTTGGAGAAAACTTGTGCGAGTGGTGAACTCTGGCAAGAGTTTGTTGCAGGTGTTCCAATGTCGGCCAGTTTGTTGGTAAGCCCCGAAGGGATAGAAGTGCTCAGTGTTTGTCGGCAACTCATTGGGCGAGCGTGGTGTCGAGCTAAGCAGTTTAGCTTTTGCGGTGCCGTTGAACTGTCAGATGTTGGCTCACAGAAAGATATGCGTTCGCGGTTGTTCCAGTTCGCGAGTGCTCTTGTTGAAAAAGTAAACCTTACGGGACTCATAGGCATTGATTTTGTCATGCCCCGAAAGATGACGAGAAATTCAATAAGAAAACCAACTATTCTTGAGGTCAATCCGAGACCCACAGCCACAATGGAGTTGACTGAACGTCGCACTGGTCAGAGTCAGGCGGGGCTACATCTTTCAGCAAACGGGTTTCCATTGCCTACGAATTCGCCTGTTTTAGAAGGTGGACGAGATATCTGTTGGGGGAAAGCGGTTGTGTTTGCTGAAAAGCCACTTTATGTCTCTACGTCTTTTAATCACCATCTCGCAAGGTGTGCCTCATCTATTGAGGATCACAGTTTCGGATGGCCAATGATTACAGATAGGCCGTGTTGTGGGACTGTCATTCAAGCCGGCCACCCAATTTCGACTGTTTTTGCATCAGCACAAACACCGAGTGATGTGCTTCGTAGGTTGCGAGAACATGTAAGTGAAATTGTACGAGTTCTTTGAGAAGAGTAGCTGTTCTTAGCCCGCAAGCCTGCGGTTTGTGGTGTCCTCATTAGCTTCAGCAAGAAAATGCATTAAGTAGGCATCCTCTGTGGTGTCTTGGTAGAAGTCACGGAGAACACTTGTTGCAAGAAATCCTAGTGAACGGAAAAAAACTTGGGCAGGAAGATTCGTTTCGCGGACCTCTAAAACAATTCTGCTGCGTCGTTGAGGGCTGAGTTTAGAGATTAATTTTGTCAGCATTGCTGTGCCGATTCCCAATCGCCTGTGTGTGCGTGCGACAGCAAAGTTGAGAATGTGCACTTTTGTTCGGTGGAGTTCGTAAAGCATGTAGCCCACAACGCCACCACTTATTTCGGCAACCATGCCAATGCAGTTGCGTTGTCGTAAGCATCGGGTGAAATCAGTATCAGCCCAAGGGAACTCAAATGATTCTTCCTCAATACAGAGGATTTCAGCCATGTCTCGACGGATCATCCAGCGAATTTGCACCTGGTCGGTTGAGGAAAGCTGGTGGTCGTAGGTGGTTTTCACAGAATTTTCTCCAAAGATCTCTTTATCTCAACGTATGGGAATAAGTCAGGGATTACGTGTATTTACACTATTAAATTGCTTGTTCGCCAGTTTTGCTTTGGCGAGACGCTAGCAGGTCTCCGCGAGCCAACCAAGATGTTTCCTGCCCACGAAACTGCCTTGACCGCCTCGCAGGAAGTGCCTACTTTCCCCGGGTCGGCCAGCCTCCGTTTTGTGCTGGCTTCACCTCGATTGTTGGATAGTTGCATGAACTGTTTGCACATGCTTTCGCAACGAATGCGAGGCCATATATGTTGTGTTTCTATTTGTTGCATCGTTCTCGGTGTGATGGTGCTTGGGTGCGCTGGCCCGGCTATTCGTAGCCAAAGCCCAGAACTCGAGGCTTTGGTGGCGGTTGAATCTGCAACACAACTTGTAGGTGACTATGCTTCACCGTGGGGACTTAATAGCCAGCGAATCGAGCGAGCGGCACTTATTACTGGCTTGTCCGATACGGGTAGTGATCCGCCGCCTGACCCACGTCGGCAGATGCTGCTAGAGGATATGCAGGCAAGAGGAGTAGTCGATCCAAATCGCTTGCTTGCGTCTCAGTCAACTGCGCTTGCTTGGGTGAGCGGAACGCTCCATCCAGGTATTCGTAAGGGTGAAAGATTTGACGTGATTGTCGAAGTGCCTGGAAATCATGACACCACAAGTCTTTCTGGTGGTTGGCTTATGGAGGCGCGGCTTGTTGAGATGGCGGTTCTAGGGAATCGTATCCGTGACGGTCATACACTCGGTGTGGCAGAGGGCCCATTGCTTGTCGATCCTGTTTCGGCCGGGGTAGTTGATTCAATCGCAACTCTTCGTGGTCGAGTGCCTGGTGGTGGTGTATCGTTGACTTCACGGTCTATCGGCCTGTCGATTCATCCGGAACATCGGTCTGTCGGTCTGTCGAAACGGGTTGGTGATTGTATTAATCAAAGATTTCACGCAATTATTCGAGGCGTGAAGCGTGGTGTTGCAACTCCGAAAACAGACCGCTTTATTGAACTCGAGGTGCCCGAGGTTTATAGGAATAATTTAGGTCGTTATGTAAGTGTTGTTCGGTCGTTGGCGGTTGCCGAGCCGAGTGGTAATCGTCATGCAAGATTAGAACTTCTCTCAAGGCAGCTCGAAGACCCTGTTACTGCACCACGAGCTGCGGTACGACTTGAAGCTATTGGGAAAGAAGCAATTGGGACTCTTCGTGAGGGCCTTGAATCAACTGATGCGGAGGTGCGATTTGTCTCAGCTGAAGCGCTTGCGTATCTCGGGGAATCACTTGCAGCTGAAAAACTGGCAGAGGCATCTCGTGACCTGAGAAGCGCGCGCCCGAAAGCATTAGCTGCACTTGCAATCTTGGATGATGCGAATGGTATCGATGCACTTCGTTCCCTTCTGGATAGTCGGAGTGCAGAAACCCGTTACGGTGCGTTCCGTGGGCTTTCTATGATTGATCCAAATTTGCCGGATATTCGCGGTGATATGTTGGGCGAAGCATGTCGGCTTCATGTTATTGATGTGTCAGGAGAACCTCTGATTCACGCTACAAGAGCGGCTCGAGCAGAGGTGGTGCTCTTTGGAGATTCACATCCCGTGAGTAACGGGCTTCGAGTTGAAGCAGGGCCGTCAATTGTGGTTGTGGTGGAAGAGAATTGTGCGGTTGTGAGTTGCTTTAGGCCAGATGAACCGGACCTCATAAAGAAAGTCGACGCGCAGGTAGAAGATATCCTTCATGCGATTGTGGAATGTGGAGGAGGATATCCAGATGTTATTCAGTTTTTGCAGCAGGCAACAGCTAAACGAAGGATACAAAGTAGGCTTGCATTTGATGCAATTCCTACAGAGTTTGACGGACGGCTCAGCGTTCCGAGGGAAGTCGTAAACAAAAATCAAGACATTAAAAAAGAGGATGATCAAAGTAAGGGGGACGATAGCAGCGACGAGTCAGAAAGTTACTGGCCTTCTCTATTTGACACAGCCCTGCTGGAATCCGGCGCATGATAACACTGAAAGCCCTGGAGCTTTTCGGATTCAAAAGTTTTGCTGACCGAACTAGATTTGAGTTCCCGGAAGGCATTACCGTTGTTGTTGGTCCAAATGGCTCAGGAAAATCAAATGTAGTAGATGCAATCAAGTGGGTGCTTGGTGAGCAATCTGTTCGTAACCTAAGGGGCAAAGCGTCTACTGATGTCATCTTTGCTGGTTCAGCAGCAAGAAAGGCACTCAATGCCGCCGAAGTTTCCCTTATCTTCGATAATACTACTCGCGAACTTCCCGTCGAATCGGATGAAGTCCGAATTATGCGACGTGTTTATAGAAGTGGAGAAAGTGAATACCTCGTCAATGATGGTATCAGTAGGCTCCGAGATATTCGTGAGATTCTCAGCGGTACGGGTGCAGCGACAGATTCATATAGTGTTATTGAACAAGGTCGAGTGGATGCCTTGCTGGTTGCTTCTGGTAAGGAGCGACGGGCTGTTTTTGAAGAAGCTGCCGGGATCACGAAATTTCGATCACGTCGGGCCGAGGCTCTTCGTCGCCTAGACCGAACGGAGCAAAACCGTCAGCGGCTAGCAGATATTGTTGGTGAGGTCGCATCTCGTTTAGATACAGTCAAAAAACAAGCTAGCCGGGCTCGTCGATGGAAGCGAATGACGGATAGGTTGCAGGCCCTACGTTTTGCCGCGGCATCCGCTGACCTTGTTGGTGTGAATGCTTTGCTTGAAGAGGTGTCACTATCAATCGAAGAAGCACAAAAACGTTCTGAAGTGGCTCAGGCTGAGAAAGTGGCTGCCGGAACAGAAATTCAGCGTCTTGAAGAACAACAGAAAGAGATCGATCCAAAGCTCACAGCGATTCAAGAAGAGTTAGCGGCTGAACGCGAAAATGTTGTTGCAATGGAAGCAAGACGTGAGGCCTTACGAGTCCGCTGTATTGATGTAGAGGAAGAACTTGCCTCGGCGGTCAGCTATGTTCGCGCGACTAAGGCCCAGCTGCAGGCGACGCATCAGGCAATCGCTGCCATTGAGGATGACTATAGTTCGGCATCTGCCGACCTGCGGCACGTTGAGGGTGAGTTGCGTCAGCAAGAGAAGGTAATTGTGGGTTCGCGTGAAGACGCTCAATCAGCTCAAAGGCGGCTGTCGGAATTGCGGAATACCAAAGAGCGGCAGTCGCTTGATTATCAAAAATTCGAGGCTGTGGTCGTTCAGCGAAAAGCGGAAGCCAAGGCGGCTTTGGATGCAGTGGAGCGAAGTCAGAACGAATTAGATAGTTCATGGGCCTTGGTTCATCGCCTAGGGGAAAGTTCTGCATCACTCGAAGGCACGGTCGATGTTCTCGGCCGACGCCGTGTGGAATTGCAGGCTCGGCACGATCAGCTTGATATCGAGCAGCAGACTGCTACGCAGAAGGTCGAACAAGCTTGGCGGAAACTCGCTGAGAGGCAGGGCCGACTTGAGGCACTTCGTGATCGTCAGAAACTGCTCGAAGATTTAATTACCTCTCATGAAGGTGTTTCTGAGGCCACTCGCCAGGTACTCGATCGTTTTGCCAACGATATACCAGGTTTGCGTGGACTACCCGCTGACCTTATCGTTGCCAACAGTCAATGGGCTGGTCTCGTTGACATAGCGGTCGGAGTTCTTGGTCAGCGGCTTGTTGTAGAACGCCTCTCAGACATGCTTGACTGGTATGAGCGTTGGCAGAATTCTTCCTCTACCCAGAGGCTGTCCTCGGCCAGTGGTCGCGTTGGCTTTCTCGCGGTTGATAGATTGCCAGAGCCTCCTTCAGTGGACCTGTTAGAGATTTTTGGTGAAGGTGAGACTGGGGTAATTGGCAGGCTCGATCATCTGGTTTCAGACGAGATCAAAGAAGAAGATGCGGGTGAGAAACATCCTGTACGCGATTCCATTCAGGAATATGGGCCAGAGCAGCTTCATGAAACGACTGGGACGCAGCACGACGGAGATAATATAAGCGATCTATTGAAAAGGCGGTTGCTTGGTCGGGTCTGGATTGTTGAGTCAATGAGCCTGGCGAGCCGGGTCATTGATCGTATGCCTCCCGGATTAGTTTTCTTGGATCGAGCAGGTAATTGGCTTTCAAGCGATGGTGGATTTGAGGCAGGAGCGAGCGGTGCCGGTGCCGGACTTGTTTCTCGTCACAGCGAATTACGTGCAGTGAAAGCAGACGAACAGAAAGTTCTGGTATCTGTGCGCGATGCGAAGAATGAATTACAGGGTTCCCAGAAGAAGCTTGAAAATTTACGGGAAGAACAGAAATGTCTTGTTGCTAAACAGCATGAATTAGCAGAGTCGATAGCATCTAGTAGGAGCGAGCAGCAACGGTTCCAGCGAGAAATGCTCGTGGCTCGTAGTCAGGTTGATGAACAGCAGCAGACCTTACATAAAGCAGAGTCTCAAGCCGTTGAAGCAGCTGACGCTGTTCGTTCTGCTACGAATGAGAGTTCAAAAATTGCGGCCGAGATTACCAGGACAGACAAGATCCTCGAAGAGGTTGAATCAAGTCTCGAGTCACTCGGCCAGTCGCACGAGCAGGTGCTCGAACGTATAGAAGGGTATCGCGACCAGTTGTCTATCTGCAGAGAGCGTGTAGCGGGGCTGGAGGCAACTATCATTGCCAAGCAGGCTGATAAAACTCGCCAGGAAGCAGAGTCGACTTCGGCAGTGTTAAAGGAGAAGTCCATCAAGGAAAGAGTGGCTAGTATTGACCTCGACATGCTTGCCGCTGGTGATAAGTATGCAGAAGCATGCTTGTTGGCGGAGCGATCAGCTCGACGTGTCTCAACGCTAGTCGATCAGCGAATGGCAATTCGTCTTGCCGAAAAGAAAGCTACAAATGTTCTCGATAGTGCTCGGGAAACTCTTCAGGAATGTAGCTCAATCAGCCATGCTGCTGACCTGAAAAAAGAAACGGCGATGCATCAGCGAACGCGTGTCTTGGAACGACTGCACGATGACTATGGGATCGATCCCGCGGCTGATTTGCCACGTCCAGCAGAGGTAGACTCCGAAGGGAATACCATTGAAATTCCTGAAGTCCGTGAAGAGTTAGATGCCTCGATAGAAGAAACAAGGAGAAAACTAAGCACTGTTGGGTCGGTAAACCTTGAGGCGCTGGCGGAATCGGAAGCCCTCGCGGAACGATTGGCTGGCCTCGAGTCCCAGCTTGTGGATGTCACGGATGCAAAACATTCTGTTGAGAAATTAATTGATCGTATTGATGAGGAGAGCCGTCGTCTGCTCGGAGAGACAATCGAAAAAGTAAGGGCTGAATTCTCAGTTCTTTTTGAGCGGCTGTTTGGAGGGGGGCAGGCGGATATTATTCTTGATCCAGAGATGGATCTCCTTGAAACCACAGTGGAAATCATGGCACGGCCGCCAGGAAAGGAACCACGCAATATTTCATTATTATCCGGTGGGGAGAAGACAATGACCTGCGTTGCCCTCTTGCTCGCAATTTTCCAATCCCGGCCCAGCCCCTTCTGCGTACTCGATGAGGTTGACGCTGCACTTGATGAGGCAAATGTCGACCGGTTTGTCGGGGTGCTACGAGATTTTCTGTCGTCAACCCAGTTTATCGTGGTTACGCATTCGAAAAAGACAATGGCAACCGCTACCACTTTGTATGGTGTCACCATGGAGGAATCTGGTGTTTCGAAGCGGGTGGCCGTCCAATTTGAGTCAAATTCATCTTGTGTACAGCCAAAAGCGGCCTGACTAGCAGCGTTACCAAAATCTTCCGGAAGAACGGCTCAAGTCTCACGACATGATCTTTCGATCTAACCTCTTGGACGGTCATGTTTGCTGAAACTGATTCACTGTGAAGCAGATTTCTCAAACGTGAAGCAGGGGGGCCTGCAAGTCACAGTATTCACCGATCTGAAGATGAAAGTCTTTGGTTTGTGAGGCGGAATGCTTTGGCTTGACTTCTCTTTGTTTTCACCGCCCCTGTCGGAAAGTGGCGACGCGGCCAAACCGATAGATATGCCGCGTCAGGGGGGCCGTGTCTCAATGCTCGTTATGAGTAGTGGGCTGGCCAAGAATGAGTTCGGACACGAAGACAAAATGGAGTCTAGTAATGAAGGTGTTTACGACAGGCCAGGTCGCGAAGATCTGTAAAGTTGCTCCCCGAACCGTGAGTAAATGGTTCGACTCGGGAAGGCTTAAAGGATATCGCATTCCAGGATCACAAGATCGCCGCATTCCACGCGAATATCTAATTAAATTTTTGAAGGAACACGGGATGCCGTTGGGTGACTTGGAAGATGAGGCTATGGCAAAAGTCTTGCTCGTCGGACAAGATCAACTGCTCATTGAAAATCTCAAGAGGCATTTGCCGGCAGAGAATTCATTTAAGATACAGGTTGCTGCAAGTGGATTTGAGGCAGGTATACAGGCCGAGAGTTTTCATCCGGACTGCATAGTTGTTGATTATGCAATCGGTCGAATTGATGCTCAGCAGATTTGTCAGAACCTCCGCCGGAATGCGGAGTATTCCGAAACAATTGTTATTGCATTGCTGCCCGATGATGGGTCGCAGATAACAGTTGACAGGAATCACGTGAATGAGAGTTTCAAGAAGCCATTTGATGTGGCTTTACTCGCTGAGAGGCTGAGAACACTCATTGGTTCACGAAAAGAATTGGTATAAAAAGATTTAGATGACTCCATGCAGGGGGTCGGCAGCCTGAATAGGTTGCCGACCCCCGTGTGTTTGTGGCATCAAATAGGTATGCTTCAATCAATGGATAAGCACATGCAACCCGTTAAGATGATTGATGTTGGCCACAAATCAGTAACGGTAAGGACGGCAGAAGCTTCTGGTTCTCTCTTGTTGCAACCGAAGACGCTTGACCGCATTCTTGCTGGCGAGCTTGCTAAAGGAGATGCGGTTAATACAGCACGTGTTGCTGGAATTATGGCTGCGAAGCGTACCGCCGAATTTGTGCCGTTATGTCATCCGCTGCCGCTCGACTCCGTTGCAGTTGACGTCTGCTTTGAAAAAGGAGGCAACGGTCATCGGACGGCTGTATTAGTTGCTGCGAAGGTTAGTACGAGTGCAAAAACAGGCGTGGAGATGGAAGCGTTGACGGCTGTCGCGGCTGCTCTTATGACCTTGTATGATATGGCTAAATCGATTGACCGAGATATGGTGATTAGCAATATCCAGATCGATACAAAAACAGGTGGGAGTCGAGGCGATTATGTGAGATCTGATGGAGCCGTTGCGCCGTCAGAATGAGTAGGCTTTGCCGTCCGTTGAGATAGGTGGGATTCCGCAAGGATAGGCTCGAGTTCGTCAACAAAATCTCGTACATCTTTGAATTCGCGATAAACACTGGCGAAGCGTACGTATGCCACTTGGTCGAGAAGACGGAGAAGTTCCATGAGCCGCGTACCAAGAACACCACTGGGAAGCTCACTTTCGTAAGCCCCATAGAGTTCTGTTTCAAGTGTTGTGATCACCCCTTCGATATCCTCTTCGGTGACAGGTCGTTTCCAGCATGCTTTAGCAAGTCCTCGTTTGATTTTATCACGGTCAAAGGGTTCTTTTTCACCGTCTTTTTTAACAACAGCAAGAAATTGCCGTTCGAACCGCTCGTATGTTGTGAATCTTTTCTTGCAACTGAGGCATTCTCGACGGCGGCGTATGCTCGCACCGTCATCACCAGCCCTCGAGTCTATGACTCGGTCATTGTCAGAACGACAGAATGGACAACGCATTTAAAATTCCTCGTAAGGCGAGGCGTATCAAAACCACCTGGATCAGTATGAAATGAGATTATTCTCTAACTATTCAGAAACCGAATCGTGTTTCGGATTATCTTGTAATTGCCTTGACAGTTTCCAGTCACGTCTCTGCCGTGAACTTGGGATATTCATTGCTTTTCGGTATTTGGTTACTGTTCTTCGTGCGACAGTGATGCCCTGCTTTGCGAGTTCCTCAACTAGTTCATCATCACTAAATGGCTTTTCTTTGGATTCGTCAAGGACGATCTCTTGAAGCTTTTTACGAACTGCATCCCAGGCAACTTCATCACCGTCGGCACTTACCGTGCCACCAACAAAGAATTTACGTAGGGGGAAAAGGCCTCGTGGCGTCTGAAGCCATTTGTCGTCGACAGCGCGGCTCACTGTGGTGACGTGCATGCCTATGCGATCAGCAATTTGTTGCATTTTCAATGGCTCGATTGCTTCCGGACCCTCACTGAAAAAGTGAGTTTGGTGATCAACGATAGCCTGTGCAGTTTTGAGAAGAGTGCCTCGTCTTTGCTCAATTGCTTCAATAAGCCATTGTGCAGAATTGATTTTCCGTTTGATATATTCCTTGGTCTGAGTGTCTGTGTCAGAAGACTGTAGAATCCGTCTATATGTTGGACTTATGCGAAGGCTTGGCAGGTCAATTTCTTCAAGCCGAACTTTCCATGTGCCGTCGGTTTGCTGTTCGACAAAGACATCGGGTTTCACCGGTGGAACAACGGGCGTAGTGAAGATCGCACCAGGCTTCGGATCGAGACTGTGCAGTATGTCACGAAGTTGTTCGATTTCTTCGATCGTAAGCCCCGTCTTGCGTTCGATTAGGGGAAGTCGGTTTGCGGCGAGATTTTCAAGGTGATCCTGAATGAGTTGTCGGATGTGCCCAGCATAAGCCGCGTCATCTGGAACCTGCAGGAGGAGGCATTCTTTAAGATCACGGCCACCAACACCTGGCGGATCCATGCTTTGAACGATACGAAGACCTGATTCAAGAAGTGATTTCTGTTCGTTGAAAAAAGCTTCCTCGTCTTTGATCAAAGACTGTCCAGTTAAGTCTGTTGGTGGGGCATCCACAAGCTCATCAAGAGGCATTGGAAGGTATCCATTTGCATCAAGATTAAAGATGACTTTATCGGTAGCTCTTTGGATTTCAGG